>JACQQN010000130.1 GCA_016206995.1 Candidatus Omnitrophota bacterium
AAAATGAAATTAAAAAAACTCTTGAGACATTTGTTCTTTCGATGAAGAATCTGTATCTTCTTTGTCTTCCTTGGGTTGCGACTTCTCCTCTTCCCACCACCAAGACCGCTCAGACTTCTTTTTTTGTTCGAGCTCTTCGTAATAGGGTTTCTCGATAAAAAACTTGCCTGTATCTTCAACAATCTTGAACGTCGGTGCGGGCGCCCCTTTTCCACTATTTTTAATGGTTTCTTCAGTGGCAGGAACAACTTTGGTTTGTGTCTCTGCGATTGGATCCCGGTCAAACAAACCGGCCAACCCAGTGCCGGAACAATACAAATTAACGCACATCACATAAATCGACACATACCACCAAAAGAATGAGTTTCTATTTCTATGGATATTTCGAGAATTCAAAAACGCCACCCTCTTTCCCCAATTGCGCCGTTACTATAAGCATAGTGTGTCGGTGAAAGACCGTCAAGCTAAGTACATGTAAATTTTACAGTTAAGAAAGTTATTTCACCTTATCCAGCGCTTTTTCCCGACAAAAATATCGCTTTAAATATTGGCCGGTAAAAGAAGAGGGGTGGTTCAAAAATGCCTCTGAGACAGGGCCTGCGTAAACGACTTCGCCGCCTGCGCTGCCACCCCCCGGCCCAAGATCAACGATATAATCTGCGCATTTAATGACTTCCATGTTATGTTCAATCACGCCAATCGAGTGCCCTCTTTTTAAGAGCTCGTCAAATGCAGACAAAAGAAACGAAATATCTCGGTAATGGAGGCCTGTGGTTGGCTCATCAAACAAATAGAGCAAGTTGCTTTGGGTGCTACGCGTCATCTCAACCGCCAATTTGAGTCTTTGAGCCTCACCGCCGGAAAGCGTCGTAGCTGGTTGGCCCAGCTTTAAATAACCAAGACCCATTCGGGACAGAATTGAAAGTTTCTCTACAATGCTTGTTTCTTCTTCAAAATGTTTCATGGCTTGATCGACAGTCATTTGCAAAACTTCCTGAATATTTTTTCCGTGATAACGAATGTCAAGCACGGAAGTTTGATACCTCGAGCCGTTACATTCGTCGCAAGTAATATAAACGTCAGCAAGAAAATGCATTTCAACCTTAATCAAACCTTCTCCCGTGCATTTTTCACACCGGCCGCCGGGAACATTAAAAGAAAAGCGTCCTGCTTCCCATCCTTTTTGTTTTGCATCATACGTTCTAGAAAATATTTTCCGGATGTCGTCAAAGACTTTGAGGTAAGTGGCTGGATTTGAACGGGGAGTTCGGCCAATTGGCGATTGATCAATCAACACAATATCCTCTATTTCAGTAAATCCATTAATTTGCCTTACGTCACCGACGTCTGATACGGGTCTTCCACGATAACGCTGATAATTTGCATAAAGGACATCTCCCATGAGCGTACTCTTTCCCGAGCCTGAAACGCCTGAAATAACAACAAGGCGGTGAAGCGGAAAATGAACCGAAATATTTTTCAAATTATGATGGCTGGCTCCGAGAATTTGGATGGCATGCTTCGATTTTCCGTTGGTTTTGTGCGCAGCACGTTCAAGAAGAAGTTCTCTCCGGAAATATTGAGCGGTCATAGATGCTCTTGATTTCATCAAATCATGAAACCTTCCCACAAACATAATCTCTCCGCCTTGTTCACCACCCAAAGGGCCCAAATCAATAACCCAATCGGCCGCCTCAATCATGGAACGGTCATGCTCCACAATCACAACCGCGTTTCCCAAATCTCTCAGTTCATGAAGAAGCCGAATCAATAAGTCGTTATCGCGTTCGTGAAGACCAATGCTTGGTTCATCCAAAACGTAAAGCGTATCTACAAGCGCAGAACCGAGCGACGTGGCAAGATTGATTCGTTGAGATTCACCACCGGAAAGCGTTCGAGAAGCGCGGTCAAGCGTTAAATACCCAAGTCCCACTTCATCTAAAAAGCGAATCCGTTTTTTGATCTCTAAAAAAATGGACGCAGCAATGTTTTCTTCAGCTTGCGAAAATGGGGACACGTCAAACCATTTCCTAAGCGCTCCGATTGACATTCGGCTCAAATCAACAATGGTTGTATCACCAATTCTTACAGAAAGCGCCTCTACCTTCAGGCGATTGCCTTGACAGCGCGAGCAGATTCGAAATGCGCGATATTTGCTTAAAAAAACCCGGATATGCATTTTGTATTTCTTCTTTTCAAGATATTCAAAAAAATCCTTCACGCTGAAATAGTCGGATCCAGGCTTCCCTTCCAAAATCCATGTCCGCTCTTTTTGGCTAAGTTCACGAAATGGTTTTGATGTAGAAATCCTCTCTTGCCTGCAGAAATCTTTAAGCCGCCTGGCTTCCCATTTTGCACTCGGTTTGGTCCACGGCTCAATCACGCCTTCTTCAATTGATTTTTGATGATCCGGAATTACCAAATTCCAATCAATTGAAATCGTGCGCCCAAAACCCTGACAGTCAGGGCACGCCCCCAAAGGACTGTTAAAGGAAAAAAGATTGGGTGTTGGGAGCTGATACTCACGGTGACAACCAGCGCAAGCAAATCGATTTGAAAAAAGGTGTTTTCTGTCATCCCATTCAACTCCGATCGTTCCTTTTCCGAAACGGAAAGCCATCTCGATAGATTCAGTGAGGCGCGATTTATTTTCTGCGCACGTTTCTAACACATCCACGAAAAACCATGCCGAATCAACCATCTTAGGAAGAGACGTTTTACTTAAATCAATTTCTTTTCCGTTGATTTCAGCCCGCACAAACCCTTGCTTGTGATACTCTTGCAAAATTGATTTTATGTAATGCTTCTTACTTGGGAGCTCTACCGGAAACCCAATCCGGACCTCTTGAGATGGATGCGAATCAAACAACCTTGCCGCAACTGATTCGGCCGTATCCAAGGTCACAAGTTGACCACATTCCAAACAGTGCGTCTTGCCAATCCGCGCAAAAAGAAGCCTCAAATAATCGTTCAATTCTGTTTGGGTTCCTACCGTAGAACGCGCATTGGTAACGACATTCTTTGCTTGAATGGCAATCGCAGGAAGAATGCCTTGGATGGATTCAAGATCTGGCTTTTCCATGCGCTCAAGAAATTGACGCGCATAGGCAGAAATAGACTCGACGTAACGCCTTTGACCTTCGGCATACAAAGTATCAAAAGCAAGCGATGATTTTCCAGAACCACTCACACCGGTCACAACGGTAAGTGCACGGTAAGGAATTTCAATCTCTAGATTTTTCAGATTGTGGGTGCGGACACCCCGTAATTTGATGGCATCCATATAAGGAAACGTCGCGGGTTGATCGCGATTAAAAAGCGCGGGCTATGTTTTACTGCGCCGGCGGGGTTGTTGCATCTTTGTTTTGCGGTTCTTCTTCGCTTCCTTGCGTTTTCTCTTTTCGTTTCGGAAGCTCGCTCAGCACCGTGTGAACACTCTTCAAAAGTTCAAAACAACTATTGTCTTTACACGTCGATTGCGACGGGTCAATTTCGACAGACGTATGTTTTCGATCAACCATCTTCACAATAAAATAAGCATTTTGCTTATCCAAATCAAAGATATTGGCGTACTTAAGACTTCGAAACTCGATGACACCTTTCGCTTTGTCGGTGCGGTAAGGGATCCAATCATTATTTGCGTCCAGAGTCTCGTACATCCTTAAATAAACCAAATCAAAAGGCTGCTCATAAACATGGACAGGATATTCCAAGTGTTTTGGTTTTAAAGACGCACACCCACTTGCAAGAAAAATGAAAACTGCGACCCAACCCAATGCTTTGATTTGTTTTATCATAGTCACTCCAATTTCAGAAATTCTATCGGTTTCGTAACTGGAACACAACAAAATTATTTAGAACTTGCCACTCACGCGCGTGAAGAACCCATGATTGCTGTAAGCATTGGACTGCCTTAAATCGTCGCTAAAATCAGTAAAGTTATAGCCGATACCGAAGCGCATGTACTCATAAAACTCTCGGTCAAGCTCAACCAGCCATCCGTCTTTCATGGCGTCCATCACACGATGATCAAACCGAATACGGTATTCTGCTGCAAGATCCCACTTGCGTGTGACGTGAAAATTAAGGCGTGTCACGGCGAGAAAGGTTCCAAAATGAATCCAATCAGGTGCAGA
>JACQQN010000131.1 GCA_016206995.1 Candidatus Omnitrophota bacterium
CTATTGATCGCACCCTTTCCTCTGATACAATTCATACATTGCAAAAAGGGGTTGTCCTCGAGGGAAGAAAAACAGCATCTTGCAAAGTTAAACCAGTGAAAATAAAACCAAACGGTGAGATGGAATTAATGGTTGTGCTTCACGAGGGAAGAAAACGGCAGATTCGTATGATGATGAAAGAAGTCGGTGCGCATGTTGTTAAGTTGCACCGAGAGCAATATGGATCTTTGGCGCTTGGCAACTTAAAACCCGGCGAAAAAAGGCTGCTTTCCAAACAGGAAATCAACGATTTAAAACAACTTGTTTCTCCATGAAACTTCAATCGGTTGAGAGCGCCAAAGATTTTCTATCCAAGCGTTTTCCGCACGAGTTTATCGAAAAAGGTTTCAAGCAGTTTCCTCAAAATTATTTTGAAGACCATCCTCTTGAGATGATCGAGAGGCATTTCAATCTACTCGATCAATTTGAGAAGGAATTCACTCCGCAATTTTCGGTGGTAGAGCTTGAGAAAAATCAATTTAATATTTCGCTGGTTTGTTTTGATTTCTTAGGTCTTTTCTCGATGGTCGCCGGACTTTTTTCGTCTTACGGTTTTAATATCATCCGCGGCATTGTGTTAACCATCCAAAACACGCCTTCTCTCAAAAGGAAAAATCATGCTTTGATTTCTCTTCATGTGGAAGTAAAAGCCATCCCAGCATGGGATGCACTAAAAAGTGATCTACAAAATTTCTTAAAAAGGTTGCAAGTGGGTGAAGCGGGGGAAGTCCGGCGGGAATTAAACACGAGAATCGTTCGATATTTCAGAACTCATCAAGAGTCTTACCTTGAAAAGCTTTATCCCATTCAGCTTGAAATTGATCAAGCAGTTTCAACTCACGAAACAGTGGTTGCCATTAGGACGCAAGATACAGCGGCCTTTCTTTACGAATTAACAAGTGCGCTTTCTGCGTTGACAATCAACATAGTCCGGATGGAAATTTCAACCAAAGATCAAACAGTAGAAGACCGGCTTTGGCTCACGACAGAAACAGGGGAGAAAATCACCTCGCCTGCCAAGTTGAAAGAGCTTCGTTGGGCCATTCTTTTGGTGAAACATTTCACGCATTTACTGCCCAAAGTTCCGGATCCTGTTGTTGCACTGGACCAAATGGCTTTGTTTGGCAAAGAAATTTTTGAGCGTGAGGATTTTGAGCAAATTTTTATTGCTCTTGAAAAGGGTGAGGCGCTTGGCAGTTTGAGTAAAATCTTCGGTTCGAGTCGGTTTTTGTGGGAGGAATTTATCAGAACGCAACATGAATCGCTTATCCCACTGCTTGGTGATCGAAGCATCTTGGGGAATCGAAAATCAAAATTACGCATGATGCGTGAACTTGCGCAAATCCTTCGTTCAGTAAACGGGTTTCAAGGGAAAGTGGAAGTTTTAAACGCGTTCAAGGATCGTGAAATGTTTCGGATTGATGCTCGGCATCTGTTGCGAAAAACATCTTATCTTGAAGAATTTGCAGAAGAGTTTACTGATCTTTGTGAAGTAGTTGTGGCTACTGGGTATCATCTTTCCTGGGAAGAGGTTTTAAAAACGTTTCCTCTCCCTATGGCTGATGAAAAAACAAAAAGCGAGGTATCAATTCTCGCACTTGGAAAATTTGGTGGTAGGGAATTGGGTTACGCATCAGACCTTGAACTTTTGTTTGTGTATACGGATGACCGAGATACCTCGAGTGTGCGAAGCCAAAAAAATCTCGAATTTTTTACAGAATTAGTCCGTCAATTTCGGCAAGTCATTTGGGCACGTGAAGAAGGTGTTTTTGAGATTGATTTAAGACTTAGGCCGCATGGGAAAGACGGGCCGCTCGCTGCTTCGCTTGAGCTCTTTAAGAATTACTACTCGGAACATGGAGGCGCTTGGAGTTACGAGCGGCAGGCGCTTGTGAAACTCCGCGCAGTTGCTGGCAGTCCTTGGCTTGGAAAGGAAGTCGAGCGCTTACGCGACGAATTTGTTTATGGAAAAACTCCTTTTAATTTAGAAGAGGTGGTCCGGTTGCGCGAGCGGCAGCGCGGGGAGCTTGTCAAGCCCGGCGTCCTGAATGCTAAATACAGCTTAGGAGGGCTTCTGGATATCGAATATCTTGTCCAAATCCTTCAAATCGCTTTTGGACAAAGCCACGAATCGCTCCACCAAACCAACACGCTCAAAGCCATGCGCGTCCTTTGGCAAGAAGGTGTTTTGGATGAAGCGGAATTTCAGTCGCTCAGAGCTTCTTACATTTTTATTCGTGACTTAATCAACGCACTCCGTATTTTCAGGGGAAATGCAAAAGACCTCACCATTCCAAAGCGGGAAGATCTTGAATTTACAACCCTTGCTCGTCGGGTGGGTTATGAAGGAAGTGATGAGGTAGTCCAAAAGAAACTCGAAGAGTCCTGCGCTCACGCAATGAAAGTTGCCACAGAATTTTACGAGCGGTGGACAAAAACACTTTCAAGATTAGAGTGGAAGACCATTGGCGAACTCAAAGTGAATGCCCCACGTGTTTTTCGACCAAGCCTCGATGAACTTCTGAGAGAGAAACTCTCCGATGCTTCTTGGGAAGCTTTGCGCACCTCTGGATTTTCTGATACTTCTCGGGCGGTCCAATCCATCAAGCGGCTTTACCCCGGCTCACTTCTTTTTGAGCCCTTTGCAAAAACTTTCGATAGAATGTGGGACATTTTTCCGCAAGTTCCGGATGCAGATCGGGCATTACAGCATTTCGAACAGCTTTCCGAATATGTAAAGGACAAAAATTATTTTTGGGAGTTGTTAAGCTTATCCCGCGAGGGGCTTCAAACGTTGCTTACAGTTTTTGGTTCAAGCCATTATTTATCCGAACTTATTTATACGCGCGCGGAAGAAACGCTCCCTTGGATTTTAGACCGTTCGGGGATTTCGCTCGATAAAACAAAAGAAGCTTTTCTTGCATTTCAGACTCGCAAGAAAGAATTTCAAAAAAGAGAGGAATGGCTTGATGCTTTGCGAGAACTAAAAAATCGGGAGACGCTCAGAACTGCACTTTGTGAGTTGGAGCATGGAAGCGACCTCGATTCTATTTGGCACACTTATTCCAATCTTGCTTATTTTATTCTTGAAGAAGTTTTCTCAGAACAATTTCGGAATGATTTTTGCGTAATCGGTTTGGGAAAATTAGGTGGTGAGGAACTGAACTTTAGCTCCGATGTCGATTTGATGTTTGTCGCGAAGGCACTTCCGCTTACTCACGATGCGGAACTTATTCACCACATTCAAAGGAGCGTGAGTGATCTTTCGAAGATTACGTCCGAAGGTTTTCTTTATCGCGTTGATTTGAGATTAAGACCACATGGGACCGCGGGTACTTTAGCAATGGCTGATCAAGATACTTTTGGTTATTACGAAAAAGAAGCGGATGCTTGGGAACATCAGATGTTGATTAAAGCACGTGCCGTGGCATGTGATCAAACACTCGGCAAAAATCTGATTTCAAAACTCGATTCACTAGTTTATGAAAAGGAGTGGAGGGGTGTTTCTTTTGATCGTTTACGAGAAGTAAAGCGCCGTTACGAAGCACAAACACGTTCTCGGGGAGAGGAAAATTCAAACATTAAAATGGGTTTAGGCGGTATCCGCGACGCTGAATTCAGCATCCAAGCACTCCAACTTTTTCATGCAAAAGCACGTCCTCAGCTCAAAACACAAAACACGCTTGAAGCGCTTCGTCAGATTGAGGTTCAAAAACTTCTTTCTGAACAAGAATGTCACACATTAAGAAAGTCGTACTCTTTTTTAAGGCGGGTTGAAAATAAACTCCACTTAGAAGCCAATCGGCAAACATTTGTGATTCCTACTGACAGGCAAGCATTAAGACGACTTGCGAGATCTCTCGGGTTCTCAGATGAGACTCATCTAAGTGCAGAAGATACTTTTGAGCGTGAACTTCGAAAAGTCATGGCCGAATGCCGCGAGATCTTTGAACGTATTTTCTTCGGGTGAGTTCTTAACAACAGGGAACAGGTCTTTATTTGATTAAAAATAAGACCTGTCCCCTGTTTGCTTTCGATCAGCACTGGCCCCCTGAGCTACTATGAAACAATCTCCACCAGATAATAATGAAGAGCTCTGGGACTGTGCTGATCTTTTGATCGGAAGTTGAGGGAAGATCAGCGCTGGCAAGTTCCTTGAATAAACTTTGCGACAAGTTCTTTTGCTTCCGTGTCGGGAAGTTGTTTTGGCGGATGTTTCATCGCGTAAGCAGCAATGGAAACAAGCGGCCCGCCAATTTTCCGGTCGCGTGCCAACTTGCAGCAACGAATGGCATCAATCGCAACTCCGGCGCTGTTGGGTGAATCTTCTACTGACAAGCGTAATTCCAAGTTGACTGGAAATCCACCAAACCCGCGTCCTTCCATGCGGAGATAACAAACTTTATTATCATTTTGCCACGCCACGTAATCCGACGGGCCAATGTGGATATTGTCTTCTTCAAGCGGCGTGGTGAGCTGGCTTTGAACGGCAGCTGTTTTTGAAATCTTTTTGGATTTCAACCGATTTCGGTTAAGCATATTTAAAAAATCTGTATTTCCACCTGTGTTTAATTGATAGGTTCGATCGATCGTTACACCACGATCTATGAAAAGTTTTGTCAGCGTTCGGTGTACGATCGTTGCCCCAATTTGAGCCTTGATATCATCTCCAACACAGGGAATTCTTTTGTCTTCGAAACGCTTTGCCCATTGGGGATCTGACACAATAAATACGGGCATACAATTAATGAAACTGACACCAGTCTTTAAACAAGCTTCGGCATAAAAACGCGTGGCTTCCTCAGATCCTACCGGGAGGTAATTCAGGAGAATTTCCGCACCACTATCTTTCAAAACTTTTTCTACGTTTACGGGTTTTTTATTTGCAATTACAAAAGTTCGATCGGATGGGTAATCAGCCATATGTTCCGAGACGCCATCCAAAATAGGCCCCATTTGAACAATGACTTTGCTTTTTGGAAGGTGGTTGTGAAGCTGCATGACACAATTCGGTTTTGCATTAATGGCAACATCGAGGCGTTCGCCTACTTTTCGCTTATCAATATCGAAAGCTACAACAATCTCGATATCTTCTGGCAGGTAACCACCGAGGTTGTAATGCATGAGCCCCAGGTCATCTTCTTGTTTTTTGCCATTTCCATTCGTGTGGTAGTGTTGAATACCTTGGATGAGCGAAGTTGCGCAGTTGCCAACACCTACAATTGCAATCTTAATCTTACCCAAATTGAGTCTCCGTGGTTACGATGGTTTTACTGATTCGATCGTTTTTCGTGATGTTTTTGATGGGGAAATCCTTCTGAAATAAAGTATGCTTATTGTAGCATCTTTCGACCTTAAATCAAGAGAAAATAAGGAGTTGTAACTACTTATACATAAATAACTTACACCAATATTAAAGTCGGAGAATTGCTTGTATTGTTAAGCCCTCATTTATGATACAATGCACCTCCTTAAGATGGCTACAATCGAAGATTTTAAAAAGCTAGATCTAAAAGTTGCGGAAATCCTGAAGGTTGAACCTCATCCTAATGCGGATCGCCTTTGGGTGCTCGAAGTGCGCGTTGGCGAGGAAGTTCGCACCATTGTTGCTGGGATCCGCGCATTTTATACAGTAGAAGAGCTTGTTGGGAAGAAAGTCGTTGTGGTTGCGAATCTCGAACCCGCAACTATTCGCGGCGTAACATCGTACGGGATGCTTCTTGCTGCAAGCGCGGGTGACCGAGTCGTGGTTCTTTCTCCCGAGAAAGACGTACCGTCCGGTTCGATTGTTAAATGAAAATAGCGGTGAAGCTACCCCCGCCCTTAAAAAGATAACAGTAAAATTATGGCAACCGTTATTCCTTTTCGCGCGTGGCGATATGAAGCGTCTCGCGTTAAAATTAATCAAGTGGTCGCGCCTCCCTATGATGTGATTTCTCCGTCGGAGCAAGAAGCATTGTATGCTCGTGATCCTCATAATATTGTTCGCATTGAATTAACCAGAGAAGAGGACGCTTCCTCCAAATGGGGACAGGTTTTTACTTCAAACCTGTCCCCATTTGATAAGGATAAGTATGAATATGCCGCACATCTTTGGAAAACTTGGATTCAAGAAGAAACAGTCAAACAAGACTCGCGAGAGAGTTTTTATCTTTATGAAACTAGCTTCCTAGATCCAGAAACCAATTTGAAGCGGAATCGGCTGGTTATCTTTGGCTTGATGCGGCTTGAAACTTTTGAATCAAAGGTTATTTTACCCCACGAAAAAACCCACGCAAAACCGAAAGAAGACCGATTTAAATTGCTTGCTGCAACCAAAACCAATTTTTCTCCGGTGTTTGGCCTTTATCGCGATCCAGAACAGCTGACGAAGCAAATCTACAAGCAGCAGCAAAAAGCTGCGCCATTAGTTTCGTTTACTCTTGGCCAAGGAGAGCAACACAAACTTTGGCAAGTGAATGGCCCAAAAAATATTTCGGAAATCTCAAAAATGTTTCAAACCAAGTCAATTTTAATTGCTGATGGACATCATCGATATGAAACAGCGCTCAATTACAGTCGCAGCGTGCAGAGAAGTAGCTCTCAAAACGGTTTTTCTTCGGATTATGTGTTGATGGGTTTTGTGGAGCTTGAGGATGACGGGCTTCTTATTTTTCCAATTCATCGAATGATCCAAAATCTTTCCGGATTTGATCCAGGCACTTTCCTCAAAAAATTAACACCTATCTTTTCATATCGCAAAGCGAACGATCAAGAACTTCATAACATTGCAAAAGGTCTGTTGCGTCCGGGGTTTGGCATTCGAATTGGCAAAGAAAGTTTTTTGGTTGAAGTAAAAGATGCCGCCCGCGCTAGAGAAAAAATGCCTCTTCGGAAACCTGACATTTGGTATCAGCTGGAAGTCGCTCAAATTTCTCATTTAGCGTTTGAACATCTTGGAATTCGCGAAGCAACACTTGAACAACATGTGACCTACACGCGCTCTGCAAGCGAAGCAATTCAAAATACAGAAACTGGGAAGGCCGCTTTGTCTTTTATTGTCCCACCCATCAAAGCTCAAGTGATGCAGGAAATTTGTTCAAGCGGGGAACTCATGCCACAAAAGTCGACTTATTTTTATCCCAAACTCGGCTCTGGGCTTTTGATGTACCAACATGATCAACCGATTTAAGCCTCTTCTTTGGAAATCAGTTCTTCCGATCACCACACTGAAACATTGGTTTGGTAAAGGTTTTGTTGTCCCGCTCGTCAAAGAAATTTCCTATTCGGGTGATTTGTGGGGAATTTTCAAGAATCGAAAACCTGCCTCTTATTCTTTTTTTCTGGATAGTAGGGGCAGGCCCCCGCGCCTGCCCGTGACCAGCGGGCGACCACAGGGGGTCGCCCCTACGAACGCAGACGTTTCCTATTTTGGCGATTCTCCCTTTTTAGTTTTTAGGAAGAAAAAAAATTTGATGCAGGTTAAAATTGAAAAACATCAAAAAAACCTGCACGGGAATTTTTTAAAAACCCTCCGAATGTTATTTAGGCAATACCAAGGGAAGTCTTGGGAACAATTTCCATTTTTTACGGGAGGCGCTGTAGGTTATTTTGGTTATGGACTCGCTTGGGAATTCGAAAAACTTCCACACCTCTCGAAAAATGACTTGCAGTTAGACGACGTTGTTCTTTTATTTGTTAAAGATTTATTCGTTTTTGATCATTTAAGAAACCATCTTTATTTGATTTCCAATTTAATTCCAAAACTCAATTCTTCTTTTGAAGGCGCTCTCGAAAAAGCAAAACAATGGATTCAGGAATCAGAAAAAGAGGTCAGGCAGAAGCCTCAAGAAACAAACGGAAAAGTCGCAATTCGGAATTTCAGAGCGGATATCAAGAAGAATACGTTCAAACAAATAGTCAAACAGGCCAAACAATTCATCGAAGCAGGGGACATTTACCAAGCAAATCTGTCGCAGCGATTTTCATTTCAGTTTTCAGGAAATCCAGAGGCGCTTTACAGCGCTTTACGAAAAATCAATCCATCACCATTCGCCAGTTTTCTTAAATTGGGAAGAACGATTGTGGTGAGCGCTTCGCCCGAGCGCTTGGTGAAGAAAGTTGGTTCTCATTGTGAGGCTCGTCCGATTGCGGGAACTCGGCCGCGCGGGAAAACAGCCGAAGAGAATCAAAAGCGACGCCAGCAATTGATTGCAAGCCCCAAAGAACAAGCAGAGCACATCATGTTGGTTGACCTTGCACGAAATGATTTAGGGCGCGTGTGCAAGCCGCGCACGGTTCGTGTGAGTGAAATGATGATACTTGAAGAATATTCCCATGTGATTCACATTGTTTCAAATGTCGTCGGTGAAATCAGAAAAGATTGCGATCAGTTTGATTTGCTTAAAGCCATGTTTCCCGGTGGAACGATTACTGGCTGCCCCAAAATCCGTTCGATGGAAATCATCGAAGAGTTAGAACCTTTCGCGCGTTCGCTTTACACTGGCTCCATCGGCTATCTTGGATTTAATGGTGATATGGATTTAAATATTGTGATCCGAACAATTGTTCTCAATCGAGATAAAGGATACCTTCAAGTTGGCGCCGGAATCGTTTACGATTCAAACCCAGAGTCTGAATACTGGGAAACCATCTATAAAGGCAAAGCCCTCCTCGAAGCGCTTAGCCATTCCAAGTCATGAAAAATTTATCACTCGCGCTTCTTTTCTTGGATGGAAAACCAACAGAAAATTTAGAATTTTTGTCGGTCGATTTCTTAAATGAAAAGCAGGTGAATGTATTCGAAACGATGCGAGTTGAAAATGGCACTATCTTTCGTTTGACAGAACACCTCGATCGACTTTACGCATCTATGCAAACGGTTGGTCTTTCAATCGCAAAAAATCGTGAAAGTCTCAAAAAGGAAATTTACAAAGCGCTCGAACAAGTTTCTAAAAAGAAGATCTGCTTTCTACGCATCACCATTATCGGACCTCATCCCATTATTTTAATTTTTGACCGCGCTTACCCGGAATCCATTTATCAACAAGGAATTGATTTGGTGACGGCTGCAGTTAAGCGGAATGCTTCAAATGCTTTGCCGCCCGAGGCAAAAACCAATCAATTCTTGAATGCCATTTTGAGTTATTCCAAAAAGGGACAGGTTTTCACTCTCCGCCAAAAATCGCGGCGAGACCCGTCCACAAAGCAATCGATGCGATTTTTGAGACAGATCTCGCCAGCTTTGTGGCGGGCAAACCTGTCCCCTTTTGAGTTCGAAACACTTTTTCTAGACGTGAACGGTTATGTTAAAGAATGCCGCGTCTCGAAC
>JACQQN010000135.1 GCA_016206995.1 Candidatus Omnitrophota bacterium
GGAATTTGAAGCATGATCGTATGTGCAGATTCATAGAGACGGTCGAGATGCTCTTTCAATTTAAACACAAGGCAATTGTACGAGCGAATGCCCTCAAACACACCATCGCCATAAAGAAGGCCGTGATCAAAAACGGAAACCTTTGCTTCACTCTTCGGATAAAACTCTCCGTTTAGATAAATCGCAGGCTCTTTTAAGGCCGCCTGCTTTGCCTGAATTTTCTTTTTAGGTAATGGTTCCATGATTAACCTCTTTTTCAATTTAAATTTCAGGGATCATTCTCTTTTTCAGAGAACCATCACTGATTTTACTCAATTTCATTAATTCTGACTGCTCCGACGCAAAACACCTTCGTGAAGCTCATAAACCGACTCAGCTCTCTTAACCAAACTGAGTTCATGAGTCACCATAACAAAAGTTGTTTTTTCTTCCCGATTCAATTTAAGCAAAAGATCAAAAACCGAATTTGCAGTTTCCTCATCCAAATTGCCTGTCGGCTCATCACAAAGAACAATTTTGGGACCATTCATGAGAGCGCGCGCAATTGCGGCACGCTGCTGTTCACCGCCCGAAAGTTGAGTGGGGTGATGATCCTGCCGATGGCTCAAACCCACACGATCGAGTAACTGTTTTGCTTCTTTCTTACGCGCTTGGCCGCCCGCAATCACATGAGGCAAAAGCACGTTTTCAAGCAGTGTCAGTTCAGGAAGCAAATAATAAAACTGGAACACAAACCCAACGTCCTTCGACCGATACCCAGAAAGTTTCCCATCATTCAACCGAGAAAGGTCAGTGCCTTCAAAATAAATCTTTCCTGAGGTTGGCTTGTCCAAACCTCCAAGCAAATGAAGCAGCGTGGACTTCCCGGATCCTGAACGACCAATAATCATGACCATTTCACTAGGCGCCACTTTGAGCGAAATCCCTCGCAATATCTTGAGCGTCTCTCGCGGTGCTCGGTAATCTTTATAAAGATCATTGACCTCTAATACATAATGACTACTGATTTTCTCAGGTTTACGCACCTTGATTATAACTCCTTCAACCTAATAAACCTATTCATACCTCAAAGCCTCAACCGGCCGAAGCCGCGCGGCTTGATAAGCTGGGTAAAACCCCGCCACAAGCGACATTAGAAGTGCTGCCATCACAATCACCCAAACATCCTGAAAATTAACACTCACGGGAATCTGGTCAAAAAAGTAAATATCGTTTGGAAAAACTGAGAAACCTGTCCAGCGTTCTATGAAATCAGAAACTGGATTCAAATTAAATGCCAACAAAAGCCCCAGAACAGCTCCCAGAACAACACCTACGATTCCAATCATGAAACCTTCCAGCAAAAAAATTTGACTGATTTTCCCGGCGGTTGCACCCAGCGCACGTAAAATACCGATATCTTTTGTCTTTTCCATTACCACCATGGTCAGGCTTGAGACAATGTTAAATGCGGCTACCAAAATAATAAGTGAAAGCAAAATCGCCATCACCGCCTTTTCGACTTTAAGCGCCGAAAAGAAATTCCGGTTGAGGTCGATCCAGCTTCGTACCACGAAAGTTGCGTCTAAATGATCTCGAACGGTTTTCTTTAAAGCATCTGCTTGCTCAACATCTGCAATCCGAAGGCTCACGCCGGATACCCGGTCGCCCAATCGATAAAGTTTTTGACCTTGGTTCAGATTAATGAGAACCAAGCCTGAATCAAAATCGCTCATTCCCAAATGAAAAATCCCGCTCACAAGAAATGGGACTGCGGTTGGTTTCTTAAGCGCTTCAGAAATTGACTTTCGATCCATGGCAGGTGAAATAATGGAAACCATATCCCCCACGGAAACATTGAGAAGCCGCGCAAGCTCTTCGCCAATCATGGCGCGGCCCGTCGACTTCACCTGCTCTTTACCCAACCAATTTTCATCTGTGAGGGATGCATCTGTAAAATCAAGCGCACCCAATTTCATACGGTTTTGATAAAAACCAAGGTTTTCACTGGTTAGATCAATTCCTTTAACCACAACACCCGTCGCATAAGTTTCAGAACGAACAATGGCCTGCCCTTGAACAAACGGTGCAATCGTAAGCACGCCGGGCAAGTTCAATTTCTGAAGGTCATCTTTCACATGCGCAGAATTTTGTATACCCCCCACTTGTTCGACAATCACATGAGGTTGTACTCCCACCATTTTCGCTTTGAGCTCCTGATCAAAACCGCTCATCACAGAGAGGACAACAATCAGTGCCATCACACCCACTGCGACACCAAGAATTGAAATCGAAAAACTAAAGGAAATAAATCCTGAGTGACAACGCTTCATCAAGTGCTTCCGTGCAATTAAAAAAACAAAGCCCATGGCTGTTAATCTTTCTCCGGTTTTAATTGAGGAAACAAAATGACATCACGAATCGAAGCAGAATTAGTTAAGAGCATGACCAAACGATCAATTCCAATTCCAAGACCGCCCGCGGGGGGCATTCCGTATTCGAGCGCCAATAAAAAGTCTTCGTCAACCAACTTGTCAGAACCAATGGTTTCCTTTTGACTGTGAAACCGTTCGCGTTGTTCGAGCGCGTCATTTAATTCTGAAAATGCGTTAGCAAGTTCCATAGAGGAAGCGTATAGTTCAAACCGGTATACAAGTTTTGGATCGCTTTCTTTCCGCTTGGCGAGCGGTGTTGTAATCGTGGGAAAATCAATCACAAATGTTGGATCAATCAAATCTGGCTGCACAAAACGGTCAAACGCTTCGTTGAGCAAATCTACTTCTTCACTATCTTTTTCAACAGGAATGCCAGCTTTCTTTGCAAGTTCACGAACATCCCCATTTCGCCAATCCATTTTGCTTTTTGCACAAAGTACATCATAAAATGAAACCCGCTTCCAGGGACGTTTAAAACTCAACTTAAGATCGCCGTAAGGAATTTCTTCTCCACCACCAACTTCAAGCGCAAGCGTCGTCACCAACTCTTCGGTGAGCGCCATCATGTCTTCATAATCTGCGTAAGCTTGATAAAGTTCCATCATTGTAAATTCCGGGTTGTGTTTGATGGAAATCCCCTCGTTTCTAAAATTCCGGTTGATTTCATAAATTTTGCTGAAGCCCCCTACGAGAAGCCGTTTGAGGTAAAGTTCAGGCGCAACCCGTAAATAGAGATCTGTGTGGAGTGCATGATGATGAGTTACAAATGGTTTTGCACGTGCGCCACCCGGAATTGGTTGCATCATAGGTGTTTCCACTTCCATAAAACCCCGGGCATCTAAAAATTGTCGGATGCGGCTGGTAATGGCACTTCGCTTACGGAAAGTTTCTCTCACTTGATCATTGACAATCAAGTCCACATAACGATGCCGGTATCTCAATTCAACGTCGCGAAGGCCGTGCCACTTTTCAGGAAGCACCTGGACAATTTTTGACAAAAGTTCAAACCGATCAACACGAATGGTTTTTTCACCCATCCGGGACACAAAAAGCGTTCCGTAAATCCCCAGAATATCACCCAAATCCAGTTCACTAAAAAGCTGATAAGAAGTTTCCCTAACGGCATCTAACTTGACGTAAATTTGAATTTTCCCAGTATCATCTTTTAAATCTCCAAAAGAACTTTTCCCGTGAGCGCGCTTTGCCATCAAACGACCTGCCAGGCATACTTCCTTTCCTTCCTCAAACGTTTCGAGAACCTGCCCAATGGAGTGAGTTATTGGAAATTTATCTCCATACAGACGGATGCCTCTCTTCTTCAATGCTTCTATTTTTTGGAGACGCTCTTTCAAAATTTCAGATGATGGATCCATAAAAAGTCGAAAAGTTTCTTAACGCGATAAGTTATTTCAATTGAATAAGTTACATTAAAACTGCTAGGGACGGCTCTGGTTTTCTTCCAGGACCGTCCCTCTTAAAAACACAAAATTATAGTATAGGTAGGAACCAGTGTCAATCGAAGGAGTAGCGGCAAGTTTTTTATTTTCGCGGACTTAGAGCATAAGCAAGAAAAAAACTTGCTAATCCAAAAAGAGCGCAAAAAAGCGGAAAAAGAAATCCGCTGTGGCGGTAAATGGTTTGTTGATCTTTAAGAAGAACAACCCGAGCAAGGCCGCCGGCAATCCATGTATCATGACCTTGCTGATCCTGGATGCGATCAATCACCTCACCAGTCGGCAAGACAAACGCAGAAACACCAGTATTGGCAGCGCGAATCACGGGAACACCGTTTTCAAGTGCGCGAAAAATGGAGGCTTGTAGATGCTGATAAGGAGCTGCGCTCTTTCCAAACCATGCATCATTCGTAATAACCGTTAGGAACTGAGCCCCATGGTTCACAAATCGGCGGCTCAATTCTAGAAATGTATCTTCAAAACAAATTAACGTGGAAAAACGTATTGATGTTTCTAGCTTTGGCAATTCGAATACTGTGTATTCACGTCCGGGACTAAAATCGCCAACGCCAAGCGAATATGCATATTTTTCCAGTCCAAACAAATTAAAGAAAGAAGTAAATGGTACAAATTCGCCAAAAGGAACCAGGTGAATTTTGTCATAACGATTCACCACTTCACCTTGAGAATTAATGAAGTAAGCGCTGTTAAAAATTCTTGCCGGCTTTTCAAACTCAGGCAACGTTTCTTCGTAAGGGCTGCCAATCAAAAATGGAATGTGAGCTGACCGGACAAACTTCAAAATTTCTTCCCGTTCAGGATCTAAATTTAAAATGCCCGGCCATGCAGCCTCAGGCCAAATGAGAAGATCGGGCTTATTCGGCACGATTAACTCTGAAAGTTTTTGATAAGTCTGAATGATGTTTGATTTAACTTCGGGATTCCACTTTTCAGATTGCGGGATATTCCCTTGTACCACTGCCACATAGACAGAAGATAAATTATTAGCGTTAGCACCTTCTGGATCCATCGGACGGCTGAAATGAGAAACCACAATCCAAACAAGCAAGGTCGCATAGAGAAGTTTTCGCAAAACCTTTAAACGTTTTTTTGGATCTTTCCAAAATTCCACGCAAAACCACAGTGTTACATTGACAAAAACAATTAAGAATGAAACCCCATAAACACCCAACCAACTGGCAAGCCTCGCAACTGAAAGAAACTCACTTTGGGAGTATCCAAGCAAGTTCCATCCAAATGCCCAAACAGAAATTTCTGTGCGAAACCATTCGAGCACCACCCAAAGAGAAGGTAATGCCAGAAAAGAAAACCGGATGCGGTGTTCGCGAAGAAAATAGTGGGCACAAAAACCAAAAAGACCAAAATAAATTGCTGGGATAACACAAACAAAAATCCAGCCCAAATATGTGACATGGCGAAGCCATTCGAGCGAAATCAAATCAAAGAAAAATCCGATCAAAAAAAAGATTGTGAATGACTGCAGTTTTGTGTGAGAACGAAAAATGGAAAAAAGGCCGGGAACTAATGCGAACCAGGCTGTCCATCCTAAATTAAATTTTGGAAAAGCAAGTGCGAGTAAAAATGCGGAGAGAAAAATTAACAGTTCTTGTAACCTGGTTTTACTGGAAGATTGCTCTGGGGCCATCAAATGCTACGCCCCGTGACACTTTTTGTATTTTTTACCAGAGCCGCAGGGGCATGGTTCGTTGCGGCCGACTTTTGGTTCTGCATGGTGAGGTGTTCGTGGAGAAGCCTCATCCGCATGATGATGGGTTGGCGCGCCTTCCACCATATCCATTGGCCC
>JACQQN010000136.1 GCA_016206995.1 Candidatus Omnitrophota bacterium
GAATACGCAACCGTACACCGCGGCGTTTACACCCTCAGTCAAAATTCCACTTGGGAATGCGACCTTGTACGCGATAAATGCCGGCAGTTCCTTAACGCTAAAAACGTCGCTGAAATCATTTTTGTGAAAGGAACGACGGAAGCCATTAATTTGGTTGCAACCTCTTACGGACGGAAGTTTTTAAAACCAGGAGACGAAATTATCATCTCGCATTTGGAACATCACGCCAATATCGTCCCCTGGCAAATGGTGGCTGAAGAAAAAGGAGTGAAACTCAAAGTCATTCCAGTCAATGACCGAGGCGAACTTTTAATGGATGAATTTCAAAAACTTTTGACTGAGAAAACAAAGATTGTGGCAGTCACTCATATTTCGAATGCGCTCGGAACTATTGTTCCAATTCGCGACATCATCCGGCTCGCGCATAGCATGGGCGCTGTTGTTTTGATTGATGGCGCACAAAGCGCGGCTCATATGAAAATCGATGTCCAAGAACTTGATTGCGATTTTTATTGCTTCTCAGGCCATAAAAACTACGGGCCGACAGGCATCGGAGTTCTTTACGCAAAACTAGAGCACCTAGAAGCCATGGATCCCTATCAATTTGGCGGTGAAATGATTGAACTTGTGACATTTGAAAAAACAACGTTCACGAAACCACCGCTTAAATTTGAAACTGGAACACCTGCGATTGCACAAATTGTGGGTTTAGGTCCTGCATTGGATTATCTTCAGAAGATTGGCCTTGACCGGATTGAAGCGTATGAACATGAGATTCTACTAGAAGCAACCAAGAAAATTTCTGCTGTCCCTGGCCTCAGAATTATTGGTACTGCAAAAGAAAAAGGCGCCATTATTTCTTTTGTCATGGAGGGAATTCACCCGCATGACATCGGAACCATTCTCGACCAGGAAGGCATTGCCATCCGAACTGGCCACCATTGCGCGCAACCTATTATTAGGCGCTTTAATGTCCCAGCCACTGCCCGCGCTTCATTTTCTTTCTACAATACGAAAGAAGAAATCGACCGATTGATTGAGGGACTCCGCAAAGTTCGGGAGGTCTTTCAATGATTCCTGTCCCAGAACCAAAACTCGACCACTTGTATCAGGAAGTGATTTTGGATCACAACAAAAATCCAAGAAATTTTAAAGCACTTGCCGATGCAAATGTATCTTCACACGGTTACAATCCTTTGTGCGGCGACGATTATCATGTCTACCTGAAGATCGATCCAAAAGGTTTGATTCACGACGCAAGTTTTCAAGGCTCCGGCTGCGCGATTTCTAAAGCAAGCGCTTCCATTATGACGACTATGATCAAAGGAAGGCGTGCGGAAGAAGCGGGTAAAATTAAAAAATCATTTCTCGATTTCATGATTAAAGATGAACTCCATCCAAAAGATAAGCCTTACATTGAACGGTTAATGCTGTTTGAAGGTGTCAAAGAGTTCCCTGTTCGCGTGAAATGTGCAACCCTTGCTTGGCGCGCGCTTGAAGACGCACTTAAGCAATATGAATTTGAGCACGCCAATGTTTCTTACCACATGTTTGAAAAAGGAGAGGCAAAAGAAATGGATGAAATCAAACTGTCTGCCGAAATGACCCCAAACCCAAACACGATAAAATTTCTTGTGAATCGCCAATTTTTAGAATCGGGATCTTTTGATTTTCCGACGCGTGAGAAAGCAAAAGATTCGCCGCTCGCGCTGAAACTCTTTGAAATTGATTCTGTGAATGGCGTTTTAATTGGAACCAATTTCATCACCGTCACAAAAGAACCACATGCCGATTGGCAAACGATTGCACCAACCGTAGCGACTGCCATTCAAGAGTTTTTCGCATCTGGTGGAGAGGCAATCTCAAAAGATGCGCTTCCTTCTGCAAATGAGGGCGGAAATTCGCTGATTGAACAAAAAATCAAACAAATTCTTGACGCTGAGATTCGTCCGGCCGTAGCACGCGACGGCGGAGACATTGTTTTTTATGGATATCAAGATGGCATCGTCACCCTGCACCTTCAAGGCGCCTGCAGTTCCTGCCCCAGTTCCATCATGACCCTCAAAATGGGCGTTGAACACCGCTTGAAACAAGCCGTCCCCGAAATTAAAGAAGTCGTTCAAGTGTAACCGTTTACGCTGCTCGAGCTTGCAACGCTTCTGAAGCGCGTTCGCTTTGGAGGGTATAAATCACAAGATCAACAAGGCGGAGTGCATTTCTGCTTTTTACGCGGACAATATTTTCAAAGGATGAATCAGTTTCAAATAGTTCCTTCGAGAGAGTTTCTTCTGCCAGATAAATCAATGCTGCCGCAAAAATTTGTGACGCGACTTTCACGTTTTGGTCACCTTGATAACTCACATTCGTACGGTCCCCAAATTGGTCGGTCGCGAGCAAAATGTCACTCACCTTTCGCGCATTTGCTCTGATCGTGATGGAAGGTTTTTGATTCATAAACCGGCTGTAATCTGTTAAGCGATTATAAACCAAGATTTCGTTTCCGGATATGATTTGGCGGAAAGCAGCCTCCTGATCCATTTTCAAATGAGAAAGCGCTCGAACAAGTTCTTTCGGAACTACGATGCGACTCATTACATTTAAATTACGTGCTGCCGCAGCCCGCGCTGTTTCGAGAAGATGTGTAATGACCTGAATCGATTCGGAAGAGTCTCCCAATTCATCAGCTGTTAGCTCGTACTTCACGATGGCAGGCTCATCAATCGCTAAAATAGCTTGAGCCCATTGAGAAGATTGTTCGGCGGTTTCTTTTGTAAATTGAGCACTCGTTTCAATACTATTTTCACCTTCCATCGATACCACACGAGTTTTCGCCTCATTCAGAATTTGAACAACGCGCACTGAAAATTTCCCAACTTCCAAATCTACTGAAACATCCAAATGAAGCCCAAAACCTTCAAGAATCCGGATGACATTAATTGAATTAAATTCTGCCACTAAAAC
>JACQQN010000137.1 GCA_016206995.1 Candidatus Omnitrophota bacterium
AAATAAAGGAGATTATTATGACCACCACGTTACTGGCTGAGTTGAAAATACAGGATTTATTGAAACCTGGTCATCACGCTTATTTCATTGGGATCGGCGGGATTGGCATGAGCGGGCTTGCGAGAATATTAAAACATTTAGGCCTGCAAGTGAGTGGTTCTGATATCAAACAAGATTCTGAAACCAAAGCGTTAAGCGAGCAGGGAATTCAAGTAGATATTGGACATGATTGCACTCATATTGATCAACATGACATTGTGATTTACTCTTCAGCGGTATCTGTTAAAAATCCGGAGCGCAGGGAAGCAATCATGCGAAGCATCCCGCTCTTTCACCGTGCTGAAGTTTTGTCTGTGTTGATGAATCAAGCGATTTCTGTTGCTGTCACAGGTACTCACGGGAAAACGACTACGTCGTCAATGATTGGTTTCTTAATGTCACATGCCGGAGTCCAACCGACTTGCTTGGTTGGTGGACATTCGCTTAATTTTGAATCGAATGTTTTGCTTGGCGACCCACACCTTGTGGTTGCGGAGGTGGATGAAAGCGATCGATCGCATCTTTATTATCACCCTGATTTTGCAGTCATTACCAATCTTGAAGAAGATCATTTAGATGTTTACCAAAATATTGACAATTTGAAACTTTCGTTTCAGGAGTTTGTTACAAATTTAAAAACAACCGGCCATTTGATTTATTCTGGACATGACAATTATTTGAAAGAGCTTTCACTTCAAGCTGGTAATCGTGTCAGTTACGGATTGTCAAAGACGTTTGATTTTGGTGCTGAAGAAATTGTGTTGAATGGTTTTAAGTCTCAGTTTCATCTTTACGAAAAGAAAAAGCGGGTTGGAGTCGCCTCATTATCAGTTCCGGGCCGACACAATGTTCTGAATTCGGTAGGAGCCATTGCCGCGCTTCGCTCCTTCGGGTTACCGCTCGCGCCCATTTTAAAAGCGCTTCCAGAATTTAAAGGGGTAAGACGCCGGCTGGAGGTGAAATTGAATTTACCGCACCTTTCAGTGATTGACGATTATGCGCACCATCCAACAGAAGTTGAAGCAACCATCCAAGCGATCCGGCTTCTTGGGCGGAAAGTAACTGTTATTTTTCAACCTCACCGTTTTTCCAGAACGCGTTATCTTGGCCATTTGTTTTCAACGGCATTTTACGGTGCTGATCATGTGATTTTGACAGATATTTATGCGGCAGGAGAAGAGAATATTTATGATGCCGATGTAAAAAGCTTGTATGATGCATTAAAAGAAAAGCACCCAAATGTTAGTTTTGTGCCACGAAGCGAAGTAGTTGAGTATTTATTTCATCATTCAAAACCGGAAGGCGTTATTGCTTTTTTAGGAGCAGGGGATATTACCGAGGCTGCCAGTGAATTTACCAGAAGATTTGTTGATACAAAATAACGTCCCGCTTTGCCGTTATTCGACATTTCAAATTGGCGGTCCGGCGCGGTATTTTGTACAACCTACTAATAGAGAACAATTACTCGCAATCCTCGAGTTTCAAAAACTTGAGGGAATTCCTTCTGTAATTATTGGCCGTGGGTCGAATGTTCTTTTTCCAGATGAGGGATATCCCGGCCTTGTGATTTCACTTCAAAAGTTTGA
Organism: Candidatus Omnitrophota bacterium; assembly: GCA_016206995.1. GTDB lineage: Bacteria > Omnitrophota > Omnitrophia > Omnitrophales > Abzuiibacteriaceae > JACQQN01. The sequence continues at coordinate 1,626 of JACQQN010000137.1, forward strand.
ATCAGACCATGTCTATTTTGATTCCGATGGAACGCTCAAAGCATCGGCGGGTGTTAGTTTGTTTCGATTGTCGGCGATCTGCCAAGAAAAAGGTGCCAGTGGCCTTGAGTTCACTTGCCACATCCCAGGTACCGTGGGAGGTGCCGTTCGCATGAACGCTGGGTTTGGACGGCCGGGACGGCCTTATTTGGAAATTAAAGATGTTTTAGAATGGGTGACGGCCATAGGACCAGACCAAAAACTCCATCGATTAACGTGTGACAATATTGTTTTTGGCTATCGGACGAGCAACCTGCAGGATTATTTGATTTTAGATGCAACGTTTCGCACGAAACCATCGGAATCAGCCAAGGTGCGTGAGGAAGTCCGCGCAAATTTTGCTTACCGAAATTCTGTTCAAGATCTTCGTTATCCCAGTGCCGGGTCGGTATTTAAAAATCCAAAAATGGCATCTCGTTTCTCAAGCGGCCAACTGATCGAAAAAGTTGGTTTAAAAGGAACACGAATTGGCGGGGCGATGATTTCTGAAAAACATGGAAATTTTTTCTTAAACGTGGGTGGCGCAAAAGCAAGTGATGTGTTTGCATTGATCGAACTTGCAAAAGCGCGTGTCCGGGATCAGTTTGGTATTGAGCTCGATCCTGAAATAAAAATTATTTCGCCTTCAATTCAAATGTTGGAGGCTGGGGTTTTGAGTTGATATGAGCAGTAAAGAACATGTTTGTGTTTTGTATGGCGGTAATTCTGATGAGCGTGCGATTTCCATTCGATCGGGAAAAGCAATTATGGAAGCGCTTGTCCGGCAAGGAGTTTCCGTTACAGGCGTTGACGCTAAAAATGGGTATTTAAAAGAACTTCAGACTCAGAAACCAGATCTCATCTTTATTGCGCTTCACGGAAAGGGAGGTGAGGATGGGGAAGTTCAAAAATGCCTTGATCGCTTACGCATTCCATATGTCGGATCGACCGCACAAGGTAGCCAGCGCGCTTTTGATAAAGCAAAGGCGAAACGAATCTTCAAAAAACAAGGTATTCCAACACCTAAATCTGTAGTTCTAACACAGAAAAATTGGAAACAGAAGTTAGCACACCTTTCACCTCCGATTGTTATAAAACCAATTTGTAATGGGTCTTCCATTGGAATTACCATGGTGGAAAGTGTGGGGCAGTTGGCTAAAGCTGTCGAATCTTCCTGCAAACAATATTCAATTGTTTTGGCAGAGCAAAAGGTTGTGGGACGAGAATTCACCGTTGGAATTTTAGATGGAAAAGCGCTTCCGGTGATCGAACTCAAACCGAAACACGCATTTTATGATTTTGAAGCAAAATACACACCAGGGTTAACCGACTATTTAGTCCCTGCACCGATTTCAGATCAATTAAAACGCACCTTACAAATGCTTGCTGAACGAACGCATGCGGCACTTGGCTTGCGAGATTTTTCAAGAGTTGATTTCATGGTCGATTCTGGTGAAAATCCATATGTGCTGGAAGCTAATTCGATTCCAGGGTTTACAGAAACCAGCCTTCTTCCTAAAGCAGCGCGGGTCGCAGGGCTCGAATTTGACCAGTTATGTTTGAAGTTGCTTGAACTTGCGAAACGTCGCTTGAAAGGATCTTTAAAATGAAAAGGCGCTCGTCTAAGAGCCGATTTTCACTCTTTGATTTTTTGATTAAGCCATTTTTATGGGTGATTGGTTTTGTGTGGGAAAAAATTGCAGCGGTTCTTTTTGCAGCAGTTGTCTTACTTGCTTTTTTTGGAATTCGCGAAGTGCTGTATGCGGATCCTTATTTTCAAGTCGCCTCGGTGAAAATTTACCCAAATGGGATTCTGACATCAAGCCAGTACCAACAAGTTGAAAAAGAGTGTACAGGACAAAATCTTCTCAAGCTTGATTTTAAGCATCTTATCATCGTCGCGAAAGCAAATCCGTATGTGAAAGATGTGAAGATTCGGCGCAAACTCCCCGGAGAGCTTGAGATTCTGCTCGGCGTACGCAAAGCAGCTGCCGAGCTTCAATTAGTGCCAAAGGGTGAATTTTATACTGTGGATGAAGAAGGGGTGGTGGTTAGCACCTCTAAAAATTCACAAATCGACACGCTGATTCTAACTCATTACGATTACAAAAAGAAACGGCTTGATCTTTTTGAACGCTATAATGAAGAGGGAATTCATCGTGCGTTAGGCTTGTTTCAGGCTTTTAAGCAGCATGAAATTATGAAAAATGAGAAAGTAGAACACATTGCAATTGATCACCTTGGAAATTTGACAGTTTATTTGGTGAATGGCCCCGCTATTCGAACTTGTGGAAATGCAACCTTTGAACTGCAAAAGTTAAATGCAATGCATCATTTATTTCAAGGCGAAGAAAGAAACCGGATTGGGTCGGTAGATGCATGCGGAAAAGATGTTGTTGTTCAATATCGTTGAACAAAAAGAATAGTTTATAATAGGTATCATTATGAAATTTCCTCCCGAATACATTTTACGCATTGGGACGGTAAAAGTAGTCTGCCTCAAAATTATTCGAAACCCGGACAGCACCCGAAAAATTGCTGGTTTTGCAAGTTGTGAGGCAAATGGGTTTGACCGCGGCGCTGTCAAAGACATTGCAAAAGCGGCGGAAACACTTCAAAAAACGTTTCGGGTTGTGACTGAAAACGAAACTGAGTCAGTGATTCGCACAAAAATTATCGTATCCTCAGTTCATCTTAAGAATTTTATTTTTGCAAGTTCCATTTATTTTTATGGAAATCCACACCCGATTAACTTGCGTGATGTGCGGGAAGTCATCGCACAGACGAGGAGTGTGGCGACCATTCCTTTGAACGAGATGATCATTCAAGCGGTGCCGCAAGAGTTTCTTGTCAATGATTTGAATGGTATCTGCAACCCCATCGGACTTGAAGCAACGCGACTTGGAGTAACGCTCCGGCTATTTACAATGGACTATACGATTTACAGTAATTTGATCAGAGTTTTTGAGCGTGCTGAAATTGAAGTTACGGAATTTATTCCTGCATCTTTGGCGGCGGCTCATGCGGTTCTTACCCAAGAAGAAAAAGATGAAGGGGTCATTATGGTGGATGTGGGTGGATGTGCGATGCGAATTAATGGATATCGGAATTCCATTTTACTGAAATCAAAAATGATTTCTGAGGGTTTCGAGCGAATCACTGAAGCGCTTGCGAATCGATTTAATTTGAGATCAGAGCCGGCACGGCGACTCAAAGAAATGTTTGCATCTGCAGAGCAAAAAAACGAATTTTCGGATGAATTGGTTCCCATTCAAGATGAGGATGGAAAAGAGCGAGAACATGTTCCAAGACGAAAAGTGGATGAGGTTTCCGTAGTGGCAACGCGAGAACTCATGACAAGACTTGTCGACGAAGTGAAAGAAATGGCTTCTGAAATTGCCCCCATCACACAAGTTGTTTTTACTGGAGGCGGTTCAAAAATGGATGGCTTTTTGGATGTTATGCAAGAGGCCATCCCTTACACACTTCGTCTTGGAATTCCACGTAACATATCCAATCTCCCTGCAACACTTATGGATGCCGCTTATTCTGACCTCATCGGTGCCATTGATTACACAAGCTTCATTGTGGACCCCAATGCCTATCCGTCGCCTTCTCAAAATACTTTTGCGAGAGTTGTTAGCTCCGCAAAACGTTGGGTTTCTGAATATTTTTAACCTTCTAATCTCTTAATCTTTTAAGCGTGCTAATTTCTTTACTTTCAGGCGCGAGCCCTGCTATAATTCACTTTCCTCATGACACTTGTAAACGAAATGACACAAAGCAAAAGATTGCCTTTACATGATCTGCATTTGAAACTAGGTGCCAAAATAGGTGCGTTTGGTGAGTGGGAAGTTCCTCTTTATTACTCAACCGTGATTGAAGAACACAACGCGGTACGCCGTGGGGTTGGGATTTTTGATATTTCTCATATGGGTGAAATTTTTGTGGAGGGGCCAAAAGCCCGTCATTTTCTAAATTATTTGGTGACCAATCAGATTGAGAAATTAAAGCCCGGAAGAGCGCTATACAGCCCTGTTTGTAACAAACAGGGAGGAATCGTGGATGATGTTATTGTGTATGAACTTGATTCCGAACATTATCTAGTAATTGTAAACGCTTCAAATATTGACAAAGATTACCAGTGGTTTTCAAGCCATTCGATTGCAGGAGCCAGAATCACTAACCGAAGTGATGAATATGGTCTTCTGGCAGTTCAAGGGCCCGACAGTGTCGCAGTTATTTGTAAAATTTTTTCTGAAGAGATTGAAAAACTTTCCTATTATTCAATCATGCAAACTTCGTCTCCTTGGAAAAACACCTTTCTTGCACGGACGGGGTATACAGG
>JACQQN010000142.1 GCA_016206995.1 Candidatus Omnitrophota bacterium
ATTTGGGTGAATTAGTCCGCACGATGGAACTTTTACTGAATGTAATTAAAGAAGTAAAAACGTCTGATTCTGTTTTTGGTGAATTAAAAGTTTCAAGATATGAAGCGGAATTAAAAAAACTTAAAACGGAGCTGACGAAACAAGAAGGTAAACGCTCGGAGTTGCGGGTATGGAGACGGGTTTTTGATGAAAACATGATCAGGATTAATGCACAGCTACCAGTCAAAGACACTGAAAATGAAAATCGCATGTTCAACCACAATGAAGTTGATATTCAATTTGAGTTTGATGAGCATGGAGAAATAGGTGTGAGGGAAATGGGTAAACGTTACTTACGTGTGCAAAATTTGTCAGATAAAGACCTAAGAGTAAAAGTTAGACTCCCCTTGCAAAAGCCATTTAGACCATTTGCTATGCGCGATGTTTCTGAAAAAGAGCAAGCACGCTCCGGCTTGGATATTTTATTCTATATGAAAAAAGGTGATAATAACGGTAATGTGTATCTAGACACTAATGAAATTGTATTTCATATACGACCCAATGGCGGGTATCATTTATTTGATTTGGATTCCGTAAAATTTCTTGACAATATAAAAGATTTACAGGCAAAAGTTTTAGTCGGCACAGAAAAAGATGATACGGCATGGTTGAATGTTCTAGGGGCGCAACTCGTTGGCTTTTTGGGACAAGAACAGCCCAGGGAATCGTTGCGCGAGCACCTGAATGGGGGTAATGCTCCGATGCCGTCGGCGTCTGGACAATCGTTTTCTAGCACTGATGTAGATCACCAATGGGATTTTCTTCCAAAACCCAAACTGCCACATGGAGACCGCTCCGAATTGCGAAGACTTCCGGAAGCCGTTGAAGCAAAAGAAGACTTTGCGCGACAAATTGAGGTGGATCACGTCCTTGGTGCAATTTTTGAGGAAGAAAAAACACTCAATCTATCTTTTGCCAATGCAATTCATGAATATTTTGGCGCTGAAATACAAAATCAAGCGCAAACAGTTGCTTCTGACCTTCCAGCATTTTACATTACTGAATTCGATACAAGCTTGTTAGCAGGTTGGAAGGATCAAGTGCTCTCTGAGCGTTTGAGTGCGCTCAGCCAAAAACTACCGGCAAAAGGAAGATCAATCGTTTTAGTTTCAAGCGAAAGCGACTTATTGCGTGTGGCGGCTATAATTTCTGCACATTCCGAACTTCAAGGTTTGGTCGAAGTTAAATTAGGAGATATTTCGGAGGAGACTCAGGCTAGAGCTGACAAGATTGGTGAAATCGCGCAAGTGATCCGTGTTTATCCAGAATCCAGAGCGGCGAAAGATGAACGCTTGGTTGACGCTGCTATGTTAGGTGCAAAAAATCTCCTTAAACCAGGGCAAGTCCTTGTATTTACGCCAAAGGATATTGTGGTATCTGGACATGTTGTTCAGCTGCGTTCTATTACGTTGGAAGAGCTTGTCGAAGCTTGGGAGTCTGCAAAAGCCGCTGCGCGCGAGATTGCTACTAAAGCATAAAGCACTCAATTTTTCTATTGGTGCGTCGATACACTTTCTAACTATAGGATAATCGATGGAAGCATCTACAAACACAGGTTCCAGTCAAAATCGTAGGTCCATTCGAAGTATTTTGATTCACCGCCCAATGCAGCGGGAGTTTACACTCATCACTGTCATTATTTTGATGTTTTCGATGGTGCTAGTAGCATTTTTGATTCGTCACACCTTGAATGAAACGATCTCAAACAACGTATCTAGCTTTGGGAAAATTGGCGCCTATAATGTATTGTCAGATGTTAGTTTTGATTTGACCGTCCGGGTCATTCTTGTTATGTTTATAACGATTATTACCATCGCGTTGTTTGGTGTTTTCTTTTTACATCGTGTTGCAGGGCCAGTTTACCGGTTTCATCAGTTGTTTCTGAAGATAAACCAAGATGAAATCCCTCAAGACGTGCATCTGCGCCGAAAAGATTTCTTTAAGGAATTAGCGATTGAACTTAATCTTTTGTTCAAACTTTTGCGGAAACGAAAAACTGCTATCCAGCAAATTAATGGAATTGTAACCCAAGTTTCCGGCCAAGAAGCTCCAGAGGAAATTCGTAAAAAACTTGAAGAAATTCGCCAGATTCTCAAAGGTTCGAAAGACTCTTCCTAAGCACCTATCACTACTTATTTTACGTAGTTTTTTCTTAAAATAACCTTTCTATTTCGAGAATTTTGTGGTATCTTTCAATTATTGGAGGCAAAATGACTCACTATAAAGTATCGATTGTGATTGAGCGTGAAGATGATTGGTATGTTGCATTGTGTCCAGAGTTAGATGTTGCAAGCCAGGGCCGCACAATCGAAGAAGCAAGAAATAATTTAAGAGAAGCGCTTGAACTTTATCTTGAGACAGCTGATCCATCCGAAATTCAGCTTCCTCATGAACCGCCTTTTGTTTCAACTCTTGATGTAGCAGTGAAATAGTGAAGCTTCCTGTCATTTCTGCGAAAGAATTAATTCGAGCTCTTGAAAAAGATGGTTTTCGAATGATTCGCCAAAAGGGAAGTCATATAATTTTGCAGAAACGAGCTAGCGAGGAAGTTGTCACAACAGTTGTTCCGTTTCATGATGAGATCAAAAAAGGAACGCTTCGCTCAATCTTGAGAAAGACAAAAATATCTCCAGAACAGCTTGTCAAGCTTCTTACGGTTGTTTTAGGCATTACACCATTTTTGAAATAAATTATCAACAAGATTCTGTAAGGCCACACCATACCTCACCTTACGTTATTTTAGTCATAGATCTTCGCTTGACAATACGCAAAAAACCCGTATAATTTCACTACAATTTTAAATTTGTAAAGAGTGGGCGCGTTGCCCACTTTTTTTGTTTGGGTCAAGAGAGGGTTGTGATGCAAGAATTATCAAGTATTCTTGAAGCGATTGAAAAGGAAAAAGGAATTCCGCGGCAAATCCTCCTGGAAGCACTTCGTTCCGCCCTGTTATCGGCTTGCCGGAAAACCTTTCCTAAAGCAGAAGATATGGACATCCAAATTGATTTGGAGACAGCAAATATTAAAGTCCTGCAAGGTGGAAAAGAGGTTTTTCACCCTGATTTTGGCCGGATTGCTGCCCAAACCGCAAAACAAGTAATTTTGCAAAAGATTCGTGAAGCTGAGCGTGAAACCATTTTTGGCGATTTCTCAAAAAAAATGGGTGAAATTGTTGTTGGAAGTGTTCATCGTGTCGAACCGCGTTCGATCGTGGTCAATCTCGGAAAAGCCGAAGGGATTCTCCCAGCCAGAGAGCAGTCGCCTGCTGATGGATATCGACAGGGAGATGTCATCCGCGCGTATGTGATTGAGGTAAAAAAAGCGGGTCGCGGGCCAGAAATTATTTTATCGCGAGCCCATGAAAATTTTGTTAAACGTCTTTTTGAACTTGAAGTTCCTGAAATCCATGACAAGATTGTCGAAATTAAAGCTGCCGCGCGAGAAGCCGGTTCTCGTACAAAGATTGCCGTGATTTCCTATGATGAAAAAATTGACAGTGTTGGTTCCTGTGTGGGGATGCGTGGCCAGCGTGTCAAAAATGTTGTTCGTGAAATTGGTGGCGAAAAGATAGATATCGTGCGTTGGAGTGATAATGCAGAGGCTTATATTCGAAATGCGCTCAGCCCCGCAGAACTTGCTGAAGTTAAGTTGAGCACAAAAGAAAAACGCGCGGAAATTCTTGTCACAGATGATCAACTTTCTCTTGCCATTGGGAAAAAAGGTCAAAATGTTCGTTTGGCATCCAAATTAACGGGTTGGCAGCTGGATGTTCGGCCGCTGACTGAGCGTATTCCTTTGCGATCGATTGAAGGAGTCGGCGAAAAGATAGAATCTATTTTACGAGAAGCAGGAATTCACTCAGTCAAAGATCTCTTAAAGTTGAGCGCTGAAGATTTACAGAAAATCGAAGGAATTGGCGCAAAGACAGCAGAAAAAATTGTTCAATCAGCGCTGAAAGCGGTTGGGAAAGGAAAAGCATCCAGTTTGGATCAAGCGAACGAAGAATCCTCTCAGCCTGAAACTCAAACTGAAGAGTCCGTTCAGCATCAAGAGAAAGATGCGAAACCGGAAGCAAGTTCCGAGGAAGGCGGGGATAATGAAAGTCAGTAAAACAGGAAAGACAAAGTCGGATAAACCCAAAAAAGTAAAAGCTGCCAAGGTGACACCAGCCGCAAAAAAAGTAAAAGCTCCAAAAACAGAACCGAAATCAAAAAAACTTTCTGAAACTAAAAAGCCAAAAGAAAAACCAGCGGTTCATGTGGAATTGGTAAAGGAACGAGTAAAAGCGCCGGAAGAAAAATTACAGAAACAGGTTTTGCCTAAAGTGACGCCGGTAAAACCAGCCGTAAAAGCTGCTCCAATTGCTTCTCCTAAACCAATTAAGCGCACACCAAGTGTTGGGTTGCCCGTGGTTGAGAAGCTTCAGAAAAAAGAAGCACTGAAACCAATTTCGAAACCTGAGGCATCTCCTAAGCCAACGCAGGAAGTAAAACCGAAGGCACCGGCAACGCTGCTGCCAGCTGCTCCGAAAGCGCCTGAAGCGATTCGGATCCGGATCCCAATTACCGTGGGAGCATTTGCCGATATTTTGAAAGTAAAACCTGCAGAGTTGATTAAAAATCTCATTGCGATCGGTGTTTTTGCAAATATCAATCAATTATTAAACGAAGAAGTCACTTATAAACTTTCTGCAAAACTCGGAATAAAAATTGAGAAGATTGAAGATGAGGTTGAAAAGATTTTTGAAGGGAATCGCAAGGAAGATCGTTCTTTATTAAAATCAAGAGCTCCGGTGGTTACCATGATGGGGCACGTTGACCATGGAAAGACGTCGCTTTTGGATGCGATTCGCCAAACTAATGTCGCAAGCGGAGAAGCCGGCCACATCACGCAACACATTGGTGCTTACATGGTTGACCTTCCAGGAAAAGGACGTGTGACATTTCTGGATACGCCGGGCCATGAAGCATTCACAGCGATTCGTGCTCGTGGAGCCAATGTGACTGATATCGTGGTTCTTGTTGTTGCAGCAGATGATGGTGTGATGCCGCAAACCTTGGAAGCAATTGACCACGCGAAAGCCGCGGGCTGTCCAATTGTTGTCGCAGTAAACAAATCAGATCTACCAGCTGCAAATCCCCAACGCGTGATGACACAATTGCAAAAGTTAGGATTGGTAGCAGAAGAATGGGGTGGTAAGACGATTTTTGCAAAGGTTTCTGCAAAAACTGGGGACGGGATTGATGCGCTTCTTGAGATGCTTTTGCTCGAAGCAGAAGTTCTTGAACTTAGGGCGAATCCGGATTGTGAAGCTCAAGGAACTGTCCTTGAAGCAAAACTGACGAAAGGACACGGAGCCGTTTCAACTGCGCTCGTTCAACGCGGCACCCTTCGCATCGGCGATATTGTTGTTGCAGGTCCTTATTGCGGCCGAATCCGCGCCATGCGGAACGACCGGGGGAAGGCGGTTAAAGAAGCAGGCCTTTCTTATGCAGTTGAAATCCATGGTCTTTCTGGAGTGCCTGATGCCGGAGAATTATTTACCGTTGTGAAAGATGAAAAAATTGCGAGACAACTTGCTGAAAAACGTGAACTTGAAATCCGTGAACACGCCATGAAAGGGCTTCACACCAAACATTTGTCGCTTCAAGAACTTCACAGCAGAATGCAAGCTGGTCAGGTGCAAGAACTGAATTTAATTTTGAAAGCAGACGCTCAAGGCTCTCTTGAAGGCTTGGTTCAAACGCTCACGAAATCGGTGTCTGACAAAATCAGCATTCGAGTCATTCATGGCGGAATTGGTGGAGTGAACGAATCCGATGTGATGCTTGCGATTGCGAGCGACGCCATTATTATCGGGTTTCATGTGAAAGCAGAGCCGCGCGCCCAAGAATTAATCGAAAAAGAAGGTATTGATGCTCGCTATTACAGCATTATATATGAGGCAGTGGAAGATGTCCGTAAAGCGATGGAAGGACTTCTGGAGCCAACGAACAAAGAGGTTGTTGAAGGGCGCATTGAAATTCGCCAAGTTTTCAAGTCGTCAAAGGTAGGAACCATTGGGGGCGCTATTGTCACCAAAGGTAGAGTGATGCGAACCAGTCGAATCCGTGTAATTCGGGATAATATCGTTGTTCACGAAGGAAAGCTCGCTTCGCTCAGGCGCTTCAAGGATGACGTGCGAGAAGTGCAGGAAGGCTATGAATGTGGCGTTGCGGTTGATGGCTTTAGCGATCTTAAGGAACGAGACATACTCGAAGCCTATCGCATTGACAAAGTGGCAACGAAGCTCGCTTAATGAATGATAGTAGGAACTCTTCAGCTCAAACTTCATTTTCCTGAGCCGCAATCTTTAAAGGAAAAACGGTTTGTCTTGAAAAGTTTTTTGACGCGGTTTCGACAAGAATTTAACGCTGGGATTTGTGAATTAGATGGCATGGATCTGTGGCAGTTTTCCGTCATCGCCGCAGTTTGTGTTTCGAAAGAGCGAAGTGAAGTGGAACGATTGTTAAGTAACATAATGAATTTTATTGATCGAGAAGAAGCCTTTCGAGTGACGGAACACCACAAGGAGCTTTTGTAAGACCATGCAAGGGAAACGGGTAGAACGGGTTGCGGAATTGATTCGAGGTGAGCTAGCACGCACCATTGTCGGCCAATTGCGAGATCCTCGGGTTGGTTTTGTCACGATTACTCACGTAGAAGTGAGCGCAGATCTTCATTATGCCAAGGTTCATTGTAGTGTGCTGGGAGATGATGAAACGCGAAAACGGACGCAGGAAGCGCTCACTCATGCAAAGGGTTTTTTGCAAAAAGATCTGGCTCGGGTTCTCAACTTACGATACACTCCGCAACTTGAATTTTTTCTAGATCCATCAGTAGATCACTCCTTAGAAATTGATGGGATTTTGCGAGAACTACATAAAAAAGATTCACCGGAATCTCCTGAAAAAGAATAAGCAGTTTTTAATTTGAGTGTGCGTTTATGGATGGAATTTTAGTAGTTGATAAGGATAAAGGTTGGACATCGCATGATGTTTGCGCTTTAATCCGAAGCCGCTTCAAACTTGCAAAAGTGGGGCATGGCGGAACTTTAGATCCCTTAGCAACTGGCGTTTTAATTATTTTGTTGGGTCGTGCGACTAAACTTTTTGAATCTGTTGCTGCCACGAACAAACAATATCTCGGAACCATGCGGCTTGGAATTAAAACAGACTCACACGATTGGGACGGTAAAGTTTTGGGAGAGGCAGATTGGAAAGGAGTAACGGCCGAGCAGGTGGAATCGGTTTTTCAAACTTTCCGCGGGGAAATTACCCAAAAACCACCGATGATTTCTGCGCTGAAGCACAAAGGAGTGCGGCTTTATAAATTGGCTCGTCAAGGAAAAACAGTTGAACGTATCGAGCGTCCAATCACGGTTTATCAGTTAGAAGTAAAAGCGACTCGATTTCCAGAAGTTGATTTTTTTGCCCATGTTTCGAAGGGTACTTACTTAAGAACGCTGGTTCATGACATTGGTGAAGCGCTCGGATGCTTTGCAACACTTGCCGCACTTCGGCGTGTTCGTTCAGGCGATTTTAGCATTGAAGAATCGGTGACAATTCCTGAGCTTAAGCAAATGGACATCAGAGAATTAGGCCGCCATGTGCGGATGAAAAGTTTTGCGTTTGCGTCATGAGAGTTGTTTGTCATCTTGAAAAGTATCAGCCGGAAGCGCGGCCATTAGGGATTGCGCTTGGTAATTTTGATGGGGTTCATCAAGGGCACTTGGAAATTTTCAAAACTCTTCGTGGTCAACTCAAAACCATGAATGGTGCTGCAAGTGCGCTGACATTTGAAGAGCATCCTCAACGGGTGTTGCGTCATGACAAAAAGCCGCTTCTGATCACCTCGCTTTATCAAAAGCTTGGGTTGCTTCAAGAAGCGGGGTTGGATTTATGTTTTGTGCTTAAGTTTACGGAAGAATTTTCAAAGAAGTCGGCAGAAGAATTTGTAAAAGGGATTTTGATTGATCGATTAAAGGCAAAAGTGGTTTGCATGGGTTTTAACGCTCGGTTTGGGCACGATCGTACCGGTGATGTTGGACTCATGAAACAGTTTTCAGAAATTTTTTCATTTCAGTTCTTTGAAGTGAAACCGATTGAAATTGATGGTGCTACGGTGAGCAGTGGCTTGATCCGAAAACAAATTTCGGAGGGCCAGTTGGACGTGGTCACGCACGCTTTGGGCAGGCCTTATTCCTTGTGTGGAACCGTCGTTCCAGGGTCAGGCAGGGGAAACAAAATTGGGTTTCCAACCGCGAATCTGATGCCGCACTCTGAAATTTTTCCGCTGGAAGGCGTTTATGCAGTGTTGGTTGATGTTATTAAAGATGAAGTCAAGCCAACCGCGGAAGGTTTCCATTACAGGAAGAAAAAACTTCGGGAAGGTTTGCGTGGGGTTTTAAACTATGGGAAACGCCCCACGTTTAAAAGTGATTCAGAGCAGGCTTCTGTTTTAGAAGTTCATCTGTTAGATTTTCACGAGAATCTATTAGGTGAAACTTTGGAAATACGCTTCTTGAAGAAGATTAGGAAGGAAGAAGAGTTTGAGAATGTTCAGGCGCTTCGAGAACAAATTCAGAATGACATTAACCGAACTCGGGCTTTATTTTCAAGTAATTCCGGTTTGTCATAAGAATATGAAAAAGAAAATAGGATGTTTTGTTTTACAAGAAAAGGTAATATAACGCGTCAGTTTGATGACGTAATTAATTAGGAGGCATTAGCAGTATGGCGATCACAAAAGAAAAGAAAAGCGAAGTCATTAAGAATTTTCAATTAGGTAAAAACGATACAGGTTCCTGCGAGGTTCAAATTGCTCTTTTAACGGAGCGGATTAATTATTTGACCGAACATTTGCGCGGACATGTGAAAGACAAACATTCTCGCCGGGGTTTGATTCAAATGGTTGAAATGCGAAAACGGCTTCTTGCCTATCTTTTGCGTACAAACCCGAAACAACACGCCAGCATTTTAAAGCGGCTTGATATTAGAAAATAGAGAAGTGAAATCACAGAGAGACAATAAAAGAAGCTAGAGAAAGGGTAAAAGGAAATATATATGGAGACAAGAGTTTCGACCCAATTAGGTCGGGAAGAATTAGTTATTAAAACCGGTAAGTTAGCAAAACAAGCAGATGGCGCTGTGCTCGTCCAATACGGTGGGACCGTTGTGTTGGTGACAGCATGCAGTGCAAAAAACAAAAGGGAAGAACAGGATTTTTTTCCACTGACTGTGGATTACCGGGAAAAAACATATGCGGCGGGTAAAATTCCGGGCGGCTATTTTAAGCGCGAAGGGAAACCCACCGAAAAGGAAGTCTTAACCGCGCGTTTGATCGATCGGCCGCTCAGGCCTTTATTTCCTGAAGGTTACTGTGATGAAGTTCAAGTCATGGCGACTGTACTTTCAGTAGATGCTGATCATAATCCTGACACGTTAGCGATGATTGGCGGTTCGACAGCCCTCATGATTTCATC
>JACQQN010000150.1 GCA_016206995.1 Candidatus Omnitrophota bacterium
CAGCCCTGGCCACAAAAGACAATAAAATAAATAGGCCATTTCACATAAATGTTATGGCCTATTTATTATATAAAAACTCCCCACTATGGACGCCAAACGAACCACCCATAATCAATGGGTGCCGCTACTTGTGCGAATGCAAAGGTGGCGTGGGCCACGAGGAGCGAAGCTAATTGTACTGTGATTTAAAAAGACTCCCTAGCTGCCGATAAGCCGCCGGAAATCTGCCGATAAAACATAATAGGAATCCCGCTTGCCGGAACCCTGTTTTTCAATCATCCCTTGTCCTATCCATTTGGCAAGCAAATCTCGCGCGGCGCGTTCTTTGATGTGGAACAAAGCGCAAAGCTTCTGGGTTCTAAGCTGCAAGTTTTTCTGAAAGTAGGCTAAAACCCGTTTTTCGCGCGGGCCAATCTTTTGTAACAACTCTATATCCTTTTTGCTTTTCGACGGCAAATGTTTTTTTGCCGCGACCAAAGTCTTTTCTTTGACCTCTTCAAAGACCACGGCTGCCCCTTTGAGAAAATATTCCAGCCACAGGGTAATGTCAGGATTTGGATTATGGTAATAATGAACGCCCTGGCATTGGTGAAGGGAATCGTAATAACCCAACAAGTCCTCATCGTAATATTCTTCTAGTGAGTAGAATCTCTTAAGATCGTATTTCTCGCGATAGAGTGCCAGCGTAGCCAAAGCTCTTGCGGTTCTTCCATTCCCGTCCATAAAAGGGTGAACGGTCACAAATTGGTAATGAGCAACACCCGCTTTCAGGATGGGATGCGTTTCATGATCATGATTGAACCAATTCACGAACGACTTCATGAGCCGTGGGACATCTTTTGCTTCGGGCGGAAAATAAACGGGCTTTCTGGTTCGCGAATCATAAATCGCATTTTGGGCTTCGCGGTATTCGCCCCGCAGTTTTCCTTTGAGGATTCCTTTCTGGATTATGGAATGAATTTCTTTAATCAGCTTCTCAGTGAGCGGCCGGCGAGTTTTGCAAATTTGCTGGATGAATTCCAGACAATCGTAATAATTGATCACTTCCCGCTTATCAATGTCGCGGGCAAAAACCTCTTTCCCCGCAAGAAGCTCTTTGGTTTGTTTCAAGGTAAGCCGGTTGCCTTCGATCTTGGTCGAGTAGTGTGACATTTTAGCCGAAGCATCCCGGCGGAATTCACGCTCCAGATCCAAAGGAATGTCGAGGTTTTCCACAATCTCACGCGATGCCTCAATTTTCCCAAGGCACCTGATCATGCTCGCCGTTGTCCGGTAATGCGGTTGATAATCCATACCCCTCCGCTGATGAACTGCCGTTAAACTGCCGACAAATTATACCACGGTCAGGCAGGTTTAGACGTTATTTTTTATTTTTGTGAGAACCTTAGGCGTGGAGAAAATTATGGGCGCCGTTACTTGTGCGAATGAAAAAATGGCGCGGTCCACAAGGAGCAAAGCTGATTACTCTTTTTTAGAACGTATATGTTATCTTCAAACAGGTATTTTTAACTTGATCGATGAATTCCGAGCGCTCGTGAGCTTTTGGCATTTTAAGTGCAATGTTCCAATCTGCCGCTGAGACAAAGCGGCATCAATTTCCGGATCACTGTGGCTTGGATTAACCGGCACCCAAGTGGATATTGTTTGGTTAGGACGGACAATGGTGTCGATATCAGAGAGAATCCCAGGTTGACGTCCTTCAAACTTAATTTCACATCTTCCTGTTGCAGCATCTTTTGCAGCGTTGGGAGCTAGAGATATGATCGTGCCGAAATCAAACCCTTCAGAAAAAACATATATAGACTTATTTGTATGATTTCGCAACTCGACCCATATGACTTTTGGGTATGCAGTGTTAACCGAGCCTCTTCGTGTATCAACATATAAATTGTTGATAGCTTTTCTAGGAAAGATGTACCACAGAAGAAGAATTGATGGTATGGCAGCGCCTAATAATCCGATGATATCCCAAAATCCCCAGTCAGCCATGAATTTAACAAATGACATAATGTCCCCCTTCTTTTTGATATTACCGCTTACCAAACGGTCGCCGTCTATTAAGGCAATAGTGTCCGACTTGGCATTGAAATCGTAATCAAGCCAAATATGATAATCGCGACTGGATTGAGGTCCAATTTGATCGGCCATTGCCTGATATTCCAGCTCAATGCGGGCCCGAACCGAACCTTTTTCAAATTGAAGCCGTTGAAAATCCTTCAATGAGATCGGCCTTTGAATGCCATGTTGCATCGTCTGCGAAACAAACAGCGGCAATCGGACCCAAGTAGGATCCGTTAAGTCTAAATTTTGACCATTTTTATGGAAACTCAGCCGAATCTTTTTAATCAGAGCCGGGATTTCTCCATAATTAGTCATCGAAATATTCCCTAAAATTAATTTTGACTCTGCATTACCGTCCGAATTTAGGATGGTTTTAAAATCTTTTTCATCCTTTAGTATTCGGATGGAATCAACGCTTACGCCGATATTGGGTTTTCGGGATTCGAGAAAAGCTTCATAGTTATGAACTGCTTGAAGTCCCGTAAATCCAAGGGTGCCAAACAATATCCATAACGTGATCCATTCTCCAGATTTTTTGGTATGTCGTGAAAGAAAAATGTTAACCAAGCTAGCGATAATGGCCACAATTAAAATGGGCTTTAAATAATGAAGTAGGTAATAAGTAGCTATATCAATCATCGATACTGGCTTTCTTAAACAAGTTAAGGAAAAAAAAAAACGCCTCGCCTCCAAAATGGAAGCGAGGCGTCAGTTTGACACTCAGG
>JACQQN010000014.1 GCA_016206995.1 Candidatus Omnitrophota bacterium
AGAAGAAAGTTGTCAAAGGCACTCTTAAAACAAATAGAAAAACGTGTTTCGGAAGGCAGCGCATTTTTGATGATTGGCGGCTGGAGTTCCTACACGGGACGCGATGGAAATTACAAAGGAAGCGTGATCGAGAAAATCTTGCCGGTGACTTGTCTTGCAAAAGACGACAGGCGTCATTTAGCAAGCGGCGCTGCTTTTCGCGTGCGCGTGTTTCATCCGATTTTAAAAGGTCTTTCACTCAAACCTTCTCCTGTGATTATTGGGTATAATGAAGTGCAACCAAAAAAAGATTCAAAAGTGATTTTGGAGCTTGAAGAAAGTGCTTCACGAAAGCGAAAGCCGCTCCTCATCCTTGGAAATTATGGCGCGGGAAAGGTTGCAGCTTGGACAACTGACGTGGCGCCTCATTGGTGTGGCGGTTTGGTGGATTGGGGAGATAGGCGGCTACGCATTTCTGTGGCTCGAGGTATTCAAATTGAAGTTGGCAACCATTATGTCCAATTTTTTTCGCAACTGATTTGTTGGCTTTCAAACCCCTCACCTATTTCCTCTCCCCTTAGAGGAGAGGATTGAGGAGAGGGGTGGGGTAGAAAAACCATGGGACTCAAACAACTTCGTAATTTCATTTTTTGGACGCTGGTGCTTCTTTATTTTGTTTTGGCGCCGGTTATTTGTTTTCAAGCCTTGGGTTTTGTTTTTGACCCTCGGACGATTTCATTTGTCAAAACGGGGATTATTTCCATTGACTCAGAACCAAAAGAAGCGAGTGTTTATTTGAATGGCGCATTGTATGCAGAAAAAACACCAACCGCTATTTCAAGATTGCGTGCCGGCCGTTACGAAGTCCGTGTTGAAGCGCCCAATTACCAAACTTGGGTGCAGCCGCTCGAAGTCCGTGCGGAAGAAGTGACACGAGCAGAACATATTTTGCTTCCGCCAGTCGCTATTAAACCATCAGCACTTTTTTCCATTCCAGTTCAAACGATCGTTCCTTCTCATGATGAACGTTTTCTGTTTTTAATTTCTCAGGACGCCAAGGCAACTGCTGTTTATGCATTTGACATGAAAAAAGACCGTTTGATGTTTTTGGCGGATCATCCGAGGTCGCCCGACAACCCAATCGCTTCAGTTTCGCTCAATATTTCTCCAGATGACAGGCGATTGCTGGTTCTATTTCACGGTAAAACATCCGATGAGCACATCGTAGCCACCATTTCCGATCGAGCGATTCCAATCTCTCTTTCTAAATTAATCAAAATGCCCATTGCAAACGTTCGATTCCATCCACGCAGTTCCAAAGAAATGCTGTATCTGCAAAATGGCGTTTTAAACCAACTGGATTTGGAAGAGGGAATACTAAAAGAAGGAATTCTGAAAGGACTCAAGAGTTTTGAGGTCATTGAGGATAAAATTTATTATTTTACTGATGACGCGCATCTTTTTTCCGCAAATCTTGATGGAAAGGAAGCGATCGACTTGTTGCCTGATCGTGGACTGCGAAGGCTTTTATTTGGCCAAAATCCACGAAACACATACCGTATGTTCCTCACGCCTAAAGGAAACGCTTTTTGGTTGTCAGAAAAAGGAACGCTTTTAACCAATCGCTTGCCTTATTTTGCAGATGAAGATGTATCTGGTGCAACTCTTTCTACGATCTCAGAAAAACTTTTTTATTGGAAAGCAGGCGAGCTTTGGCTTCTTGATTTAAGCGATCTTGAGGAAAAGAGGCAAAATTTTTTCGAGCGGGGGCCTTCTAAGACACTTCTTTGGAAAAGTAACCAACCGATTGTTTCTGTGCGCGTGATGCGTGAGGACAATCATGCGATTGTTGTAACGGAAAAGAAAATTGTATTGGTGGAAACAGAACCGCGCCTTTCAGGAAACCAATTTATCATTGGCAATCACTCACTTGGACGCAAGATTACTTTTTATTTCAACGATGATTTAGGCGAACTTTATTGGACAGACTTGCAAGACGAAATTCCGACTCTGTATCATGCAAAACTCTTTCGGCCGTCTCTTTTTCCTTTTTCATTCTCATTTCGTAAATCATATCAATCCCCGGAAGAAGTGTTTTTATGATGATTGCGCAAGAAAACGAGCATGACATACTTAAGAAAAGAGCAGACAGCCATCATGGTGCTGTGGTATGGAGACGAATCTTTGAAATCACCCCTGGTTTTTTAAGCTGGTTCTTGCTTCTTGCTGTCGCGTTTTTCGCATTGACAGACCCAATACCAGCCGCAGTTTTTGTTATTTGTTTCTACCTTTTTTGGTTTTTCCGCCTCATTTATATGACCATTCTTTTAGTTGCCTCCTATGTGGTGCTTGCACGTGAACGCAATACGAATTGGATCGAACGTTGTCGTGATTTAAATAATGTGTCAGTTGCAATCAAACGAGCTCAAGAGAGGTTGTCGAAGCATGAAGAAGAAGTAAAACACGCCCAGCGGACACGGGAGAAAGTTCCAATAACCCGCCGGTTACATTCAGAAACTGCATATCTGAGACGTCTCGAACACCTTGCTCAAACTACCGAGCAGCCGTTTGATTTTCGATCTATTTATCATGTGGTTCTTTTCCCGAATTACCGTGAGGACATTCACATTTTAAAATCCGCACTGAGCTCACTTCGTGAAACAAATTATCCTCTTGAACGTTTGATTGTGGTGGTTGCTTTTGAAGAGCGGGAGGGAGAGGCAGCACATGCAAAGGCCGATGAATTAAGCCGAGAATTTAAAGAGATTTTTTTCAATTTGATGACTTCTTTTCATCCGGACGGCCTGCCTGGTGAACGACAAGTTAAGGGTGCCAATGCGACATGGGCAGCAAAAAAAGTGATGGAGTTTTTGAATGAAGAGAAAATCGCTTTTGAGCAAGTACTTGTTTCATGTTTCGATGCGGACACTCGTGTTGGAAAGGAATACTTTGGTTGCTTGACCTATAATTTCTTGATTCGGCCCAACCGGCTTCATTGTAGTTTTCAGCCCATTCCTGTTTATCATAACAATCTTTGGCAGGCCCCTGCGTTTGCGCGCATTCTGGAAACAGGGTCCTCTTATTGGCAATTGATTGAATCTGCTAATCCAGATCACTTGGTGACATTCTCAAGTCACAGCATGAGCTTTCAGGCGCTCGTCGAATCAGGATTTTGGCCAGTGGATATGATTTCAGATGATTCAGCAATTTTTTGGAAATGTTTTCTTCATTATAAAGGAAATTATCGAGCGATTCCTATGTCGGCCACCGTTTCAATGAACATCATCATTGGAAAAAACTGGCTCGATACCTTTCGGAGAATTTACGTCCAGAAAAGGAGATGGGCGTGGGGCATTGAAAATTTTCCGATGGTGATGCTCGGATTCCTGGAAACTCGTGAAATTCCGTTGATTGAGAAAGCAAGACATACACTCAAAATGCTTGAGAGTCATGTTTCGTGGGCAACGTGGGGACTCATGCTGACATTGGTTGGTTGGCTTCCAGTTCTTTTTGGTGGCCGCGAGTATGGTTTTTCAGTCGTTTCTTATCATTTACCAAGAATTGCTCAAATGATTTTTAACTTGGCCACCGTTTCAATGTTGATTTCTGCAATTTTAAGTTTCATGATTGTTCCAAAGCGTCCCGCTCGCGTGTCCCGCTTTCGGAATTTAAGTTTTGCATTTCAATGGCTTCTTTTGCCGCTCATTCTTCCAGTGCTTCTTGCGCTTCCTGCTTTGGATGCACAAACCAGATTAATGCTCGGTCGCTATTTACATTTTGAGGTCAGTCGGAAAGTTTGAAATGGATATTTCTTTGATTAAATTGACAGAACAGATTCTTTTTCTTAAGCTAAGCTTATGAGTAAACTCAAGATTAAAAAATCCTATCGCGTAGCGATCATTATCCTGATCTGTTTTTCTCTTCTTTTTTTTACCGCGAGTTACCTTGCCCAAATGTTTATCCCGAAAGCTATCGAGCAAGAATGCAGCAAAGTTTTTGGTGTCCCAGTCCGCATTGGGAAAGCAGGGGTTAATTTTCTCAACACGTCATTTTGGATGCGTGATTTTGAAATGACAAACGTTACCGGAATGGAAGCGAGGACTTTTCTTTCGTTTAAACATTTGTCCATCAATTTTAGTTTGACCAGCCTTCTTGCAAGGCAACTCATTTTTGAGCGAATTCGTTTTCAAGATTTGGTGCTTAATTTGGAGCGAGATCAAAATGGCCAGCTCAATCTCGATTATTTTCAAGGTCAAATTCAGAAACGGTTCAAACCAAAAATTAAGTTTGGAAAACGCCACTTCTTCACTGGTTATGAGATCCACCAGTTTTCAATCAAAAATGGTATCTTCCGCTACGCCAACCGCACCATTCCTGAAGAGGTGAAGCGGTGGATGTTTCGAAATATCGATCTCTCTTTTTCTAATTTTGCTTACCCACCGCAGTTTGTGGATCCAATCCCAACCTCACTTTATTTGAATGCAAAAATTGACGGCATCCGGGAAGGAAGCGTTCTCATTCTTGGAACTGGGAATTTATTTGCAGGGAAGAAAGAATTTCGAATACGAAGCGATTTAAAAAACATTAGACTTCGTGATCTCAACCCATTTTTCTATGATTTCCCACTGTTTTTCACGGATGGTTTTTTGAACTTAAAGTCGGTCACGAACTCAAAAGATGATTGGCTGACGGTTACCAACGAAGCATTTGCAGAAGATATCCGGTTTTCTGAGAAGCCCGGGTTTTCTAAGGTAAAAACGGTTCTTGGTTTTCCCAAAAAAGATATTTTTGAGCTGTTTGAAATCATGAATGGCCGGCCATTTCATTTTGATTTCTCAATGTCAGGCGACTTAGAAGATCCTTCGTTCCGTTTGGATGAAATATTCAAGCAGAAATTTTCTGAGGCGATTGAGCGGCAACTTGAGAAGGCGTTTCAAAAGTTAAACCAAAATGCGCTTGGAGCAGACGCGCAAACTCGGGGAAATTCTGCCAAACCTCAAGCATCACTCAAACAATTGATTCAACAATGGACGGGTATTAAGTTTTCAGGTGAGTGACCATGATATGAATCCCGTTACCACTCAGAGACGAGGTTGTGAAGTTGTGGATTTTTTTAGGGATGAATTCTCTAACGGGATAAAGGAATCGCATATGTTTTTGGGCGTCGTGGATGTAAATCTGTGGTAACGGGATGAAAACAAAATCGGGATTTATCTCAATTGTTGGAAGGCCGAATGTTGGAAAATCAACTCTTCTCAATCATTTCATTGGTGAAAAATTAGCAGCGGTGGCGTCAAAACCGCAAACCACGCGCCAAGTTATTCGTGGAATTTTAACGGAGCCTCGTGGGCAAATTGTTTTTTTGGATACGCCTGGAGTTCACATTCCGAAAGATGCGCTTGGAGCGCGGATGCTTTCCGCTGTGCAATCGGCGTACCAGGAAGCGGATTTAATTTTTTGGATGGTGTCGCCTACGTTGCCAGGAGGAGAGGAGAAAAAAATACTTGAGGACCTGAAGAAGTTTTCTAAGCCTATTTTTTTACTTGTCAATAAAGTCGATCGCGCTCCCAAGCCGACGCTTCTTCCTGTGTTGGATGCGTATCACAAACTTTATTCTTTTCGTTCTCTTTATCCGATTTCAGCTCTTCGGGGTGATAACCTTAAGGA
>JACQQN010000156.1 GCA_016206995.1 Candidatus Omnitrophota bacterium
CAGGGGCACGGTTCGTTGCGGCCGACTTTTGGTTCTGCATGGTGAGGTGTTCGTGGAGAAGCCTCATCCGCATGATGATGGGTTGGCGCGCCTTCCACCATATCCATTGGCCCCTGTTCTCTTTCTTGTGGCGCGGCAAAACGTTCATGTTCGGGATGGAGAAATTGCGACTTTTTAGTGTCCAAAGCGGTGGTGACTTTTTCCTGTTGTTTCACGGCCTGCACTTTAAAAAGAAACTCGAGAGCCTCATGGCGAATGTTCATGACCATTTCATCAAACAGCAAAAATGCCTCATGTTTATATTCCACAAGCGGATCACGCTGACCATAGGCGCGGAGGTGAATTCCTTCACGAAGATCATCGATGGAACGAAGGTGCTCCTTCCATTTTGCATCAATCATCTGAAGTAAAACATAACGCTCAAGAAAATGAAGCTGGTCTTTGCCGAATGATTCACGCTTTTTATCATAGATCACTCGAATTCGATCAAGGACTTCGCCGACAAACACTTCTTGATCATGTTGATCGCGTAAAACATCTCCCTTCATCACCGCATCGAGACCTTCCGTCGAAATGTTAAACTTCTTTGAGAGTGCTTGAAAAAGTCTATTTTCATCGTGATCTTCTTCCTTCGCCTGTGGCCCCATAAATTCTTCAATTAAGTCTTCCACCACATTGCCCGCCATTTCGAGAACATGTTCCGTTAAATCGTCACTTTTCAAGATTTGATCGCGTTCTTCATAGACGATTTCACGCTGACGGTTCATCACATCATCAAATTCAAGCAAATGTTTCCGAATTTCAAAATTGTGTGATTCCACGCGTTTTTGAGCAGTTTCAATTGCGCGGGAAACAAGCTTGGATTCAATTTCTTGGCCTTCTTCCATCCCAAGCCGATCCATCAGGCCTTTAATTCGATCAGAACCAAAAATACGCATTAAATCATCTTCGAGTGAAATATAAAATTTAGAAGACCCGGGATCGCCCTGGCGTGCGCAACGGCCGCGTAATTGATTGTCAATTCGGCGCGCCTCGTGACGTTCGGTTCCAAGAACATGCAAACCTCCCTTTTGTGCAACGTCCGCTCCCAAAACAATGTCGGTACCTCGTCCCGCCATATTGGTCGCAATGGTAATTACCCCCTCTTGGCCTGCGCGTGCAATAATTTCTGCTTCCTTTTCGTGATATTTTGCATTGAGAACTGTATGGGGGAGCCCATGCTTGTTCAGGAGCTTGCTCAAACGCTCTGACTTTTCAATGGAAATGGTACCAACGAGAACAGGACGGCCGGATTCATGAAGCTTTGTAATTTCTGAGGCAACGGCATTAAATTTTTCCCGTTCCGTTTTATAAACAGAATCTGGTTGGTCAGCTCGGACACACAGCTTGTTGGGCGGAACAACCATGACTTCTAATTTATAAATTTTGTCAAACTCCACTGCTTCTGTCGAAGCGGTTCCTGTCATGCCGGCCAGTTTTTCGTACATCCGAAAATAATTTTGGAATGTCACGGTCGCAAGCGTTTGGTTTTCGCGTTCAATCTTGACTCCTTCTTTTGCCTCAAGCGCTTGATGAAGTCCATCTGAGAAACGCCTTCCCGGCATGAGACGCCCCGTGAATTCATCAACAATAATTACTTTCCCATCCTTCACCATGTAATCGACATCCTTGTCAAAAAGCACGTGGGCTCGGAGCGCTTGATTGATGTGATGAATCAAATCGATTTGCGTATTTTCATAAAGATTTTCAACACCAAGCAGTTCTTCGCACTTTGCAATTCCATCTTCTTTTAAAGCGACGGTGTTTGCCTTTTCATCAACATCGTAGTGTTTTGCTTTTTCCAAATAGCGGATGATCCGATCAAGCTGGTAATATTTTTCCGTTGATTCTTCAGCTGGACCGGAAATAATCAACGGGGTTCTTGCTTCGTCTACCAAAATTGAATCCACTTCGTCAACAATGGCATAATGAAGATCACGTTGGACGCGATCTTTCAAATCAGTCACCATGTTGTCGCGCAAATAATCAAATCCAAACTCGTTATTGGTGCCATAAGTAATATCTGAGCGGTAGGCTTCCTGCCTGAGCACGTGATCCATATCATGTTGAATGGTGCCAACCGTCAATCCTAAGAACTCATAAACAGGACCCATCCAATCCCGGTCACGTTTTGCCAAGTAATCGTTGACCGTTACCAGATGAACACCCTTTCCGGTTAACGCATTCAAATAAATCGGAAGAGTTGCGACAAGCGTTTTTCCTTCTCCAGTGGCCATCTCAGCAATGTTACCACGATGTAAAATAATGCCGCCCAAAAGTTGGCAATCGTAGTGGCGCAATTTAATAGTCCGTTTTGAAGCCTCACGAACAACCGCAAACGCTTCAACCAAAAGCGAATCTAATGTCTCTCCAGCCGTAAACCGTTTTTTAAATTCATCTGTTTTTTGACGAAGCTCTCCATCGGAAAGCACTTCCATCTTTGATTCTAAAGCAGTGATTTGATAAACGGTTGGCCAAAGCTTTTGAAGCACGCGTTCATTTCTTGAAGTAAAAATTTTTGAAAGTAGTTGTTTGATCACTTTTTCACGTTCTTTTTTAAATACGCTTGGACAAATTCTTCTAAGTCTCCATCCATCACGGCTTGCCCATTTGAAGTTTCATAATTTGTGCGATGATCTTTCACAAGTGTATAAGGATGAAAAACATAAGACCGAATTTGAGACCCCCATGAGATTTCCTTTTTCTCGCCATATTGTTGCTTTAACTTTTCTTCCTCTTCCCTGCGTTTTCTTTCATAGAGACGGGCGCGCAAGACTTTCATTGCCGTTTGTTTGTTTTGGAGTTGTGACCTTTCATTTTGGCATTGAACCACAATTCCCGTCGGAATGTGTGTAATCCGAACAGCGCTGGATGTCTTGTTCACGTGCTGGCCGCCTGCTCCGCCAGCTCGGAAAGTATCGATTTTAAGTTCGGAATCTGGAATTTCAAAATCTTCTCCAATCCCTTCTACTTCTGCAATCACATCGATCGATGCAAATGAAGTATGCCTGCGTTTGTTTGAGTCGAAGGGAGAAATCCGAACCAACCGATGGACACCTCGCTCCGCTTTTAAATAACCATAAGCATAAGGACCTTTAACAAAAAAAGTTGCGCTCTTAATTCCCGCTTCCTCACCAGAAAGAAAGTCGATCATTTCAATCGTGAAACCACTTTTTTCAGCATAACGAGTATACATTCGAAAAAGCATATTAGCCCAATCGCACGACTCAGTCCCGCCTGCGCCAGCATTAACGCTGATAATGGCGGAATTAGGATCTAAAGGATCTGAAAGAAGGCGTTGAAATTCCAAAAGATGAACGTCGTGGGTTAATTTCTTGAGCTGTACTTCCAATTCAGCAAGAGACGTTTCATCACCTCGCTCAACCAAATCGATCAATTCTTTTAAATCATTCGCCTCTTGACGCGCGCTCTGCCAAGGTTCGATGATTCTCTTTAATTTCTTAAGTTGGTCGACGGTAACTTGTGCTTCGGTGGGGCGGTCCCAAAATCCGTGTTGGGCCATTTTTTCGTTGAGAGACTCGATTTCGGTTTCTTTTGACCCGAGGTCAAAGATACCTCCGGATTTCTTCAAGTTTCTCGTCGGTCTCTTTTAAAACTTCTCTAAACTGCGCGATTCGCTCATCCATAGCTTTTAAAATGAGCCGTAGTGTAACAGCCTTACAATAACTTGTAAAGAAAAACGCCCTAACCCTTAGGATGCGCCATGCGTTGCCATTCGTCGGGAG
>JACQQN010000015.1 GCA_016206995.1 Candidatus Omnitrophota bacterium
GGGATATGCGGAGAAAAATATGAATCAAGAAAACCATCTTATTTGGAGCGCGGAGAAAGAGTCCTCTCAAACCGAGAGCTATATTTTTTGTTACGACAAAACGACAGGTTTTACGGATATTGATTTCCACCCGATTTCAGGTGACGGTTGGAAAAAATTCAAAAGTTCTAACTCAAATCAAACAGCAACGCTGGTCGTTTCTCCTGCCATTGCTGTCGAAGATCTGACGAAAGCGCTTCAGGAACTCAAACGCAGAACCAGTTTTGAGCGAATCAAAATCGACGTGAAAAAGAATTAGTGCAATAATTTGGGAATTGGTACCCCTTCCAAAAGTACGGGGTTTGTTTCAAGAACCCCAAAAACTAATTTTTCCGCCGCGCGGTTTGGTACCTAATCCTTCTGAATTAACCCTTCATGAGAGAATTTTTTTGGAACACACCAACCTTTATCTTGTCAGCATTGACATCCGATTAACGAATGTTAACCGTGTAAAAATCAGTATTGGTTCTGCTTGGGACAGGTTTCGTGAAATGTGTCCCGTAGAGAACCGGTATTGAGTTAGGTGCTGAGTTACTGAGTTACGTCCAAATTCCCGTCTTATTCATAATCGGTTTTCGAGGAAGCAACGCTAGAGGGATCGGCACCTGTCCCAAATGCAAGATCACCAGCATGCACCTCATTAAGAGCTGCGGTAGTCACAGCTGCTGCCGTTGCTGCAAATCGGCCCGAAACTCCTGCTTGCACAGCATCGGACTCACTGAATAAATCCCCTGCTGAAGTCGGCGCTTGACTCACCTTGCGAATGGGTGCTTCGGACTTTCTGTCTCGAATCACATGGTTGTCTCGATCCAAAACCGTCTCACTGATGATTTTTCCATCTTTATCCGTTTGGGTCACCTTCCTCGTGCCATTCGGATATTCCACTGACGTTGTCGTTATGCCTGTTTTTGGATCGGTTGACGTCGCTCGATTTTCAATCGGCTTCCCGTTTGAATCAGTTTTCATGACGGTTTGAGACCCATCGCGATTAAATTCAGTCGTCGTTTGAACGCCGTTCGGTGCCATGGAAACGGACTTCACCAGATCTCCGTAGCGATTGTAATAATCTTCATTGACAATTTTCCCATTCATTTTGGTTTGCGCAACGATCCCGCCGTACATCTCACCGAAAAGGACGCTGGTCGAGACGAACTCGGTGGCAGCACCCGTGGCGGTTTTGATCGCGGACATAACGCCCCTTTGAGGGTCGTATCCCAAGATATCGCCATACTTATGGTAATCGATTTCTTTATACTCACGTTCCTTCACACCTTCAAAAGGCGAGCTTGGTAAATTCGGCGCTTCATCTTGAATAGTGGTAGTTGGAGTGATCGGTGCATCGCCTGCCGCAGGCTGTATTTGATCCGGCACCGTCTCCTCCATTTCCTGCGAATTTCCTTCGGAATCAGATTCCTTATCTTTTAAAATCATGCCAGGTTTGTAGTCAGGAAGAAAATCCCATTCGTCCGGTTCCTTTTTTGGGAGTTGGAGCCGGGGCATCGTGGACTCTCCCCTTTCGATTTGTTCCTTGATCCTGTCCAATTCTCGCTGCGATTCCTCAGCTTGCTTTCTCCGGCGAATCTGACCAAGAATGGTTGAGTCTATAAACTTATGCTCCGTGTAGCCCTTGCTTGGGTTGTGCCGATCTTTGTAGGTAACCACCCTGCGCTCACCGGTTTCAAGATTGACATAAGATACTGATGACGGGAGAAGCTCCGTCCCAACAAATCTTTCACTGGAAACTTCAATTCCAGTTTGTTTATCAAAGGTTCGTACCTCAGTACCACCATTGTCGAGACGCCACGTTTCTGTCTTCTGTCCCGAAAAATTCCGCCCCTCCGCCACCCGCTCACCCGCGTAAGCCGGAATGGGAAGCAAAAACAGACTCAAGAGGACAAAGAAAAAACTTACCCAGACACAAGCATGTTTTAGCGGCATGATCTCTCCGATTAAAAAAAGTATACCTCACTGGGAACTTCGATTCAAACGTTTGCTGGATTGGTTAGGAGGAACTTTCTTAAAATTTACTTCCTAAATAAGTGAAATAAGAAGCGGTAACGGTACCATAAAGAATAAACCGTACGCCTAAACCGGACGGCGCTCGAATCCCCATGATTCAAGCACTATTCCGCAAGGTTTTGAAAACCTTGTCTGGAATTGCGTCCCGCGGCATTTGATTTGTAACTAGGGACAGTCCCCGAAAAGAGGGACAGGTTGATTTAGTTGATCGTGAATCACAAAAACTGATTTTTCCGCCGCGCGGGTTTTTGTACAATATGCAAGCAGAACGATTTCCAACAAGAATGGTTAGCGCAATCATCTCATCGGTGTCCTTGACATCCGATTAACGTATGTTAACCGGTAAGTTAATGTGTAAATCAGGTGCCAGGCATTGGGGGCGGGAACAGGTTGGTTGTATAAAGGGAGGCTTCAATGAAAATTTTCGTAGGAATGATTATTCTTTTCTTTTGTTTTTCGTCATCGACTTTTGCAGAGCAGGGAAAAACACAGAGAACTTCTTGGTTTCGAGGGAACAAGCCATTGACGCAAGCAAAGGTTTCTTTTGGCCGCAATCTTCAAGTTTCTGATCCTAATGATGCAACAGAAGTGAGCCGAGGGTTGAACCGAAGGTATAGGTCGGAAGCAGCTTCTCCGATTCGAGTTAACGCAGGAGAGGCGCTTGATCAAAGAAATTCCGATCAAGAAAATTCTGGTGGACCGACGGATAACGAACTTGCGACGCTAAGGCTTTACGATCTGATGAACAAACATCAGATAGCCGAAGAACAAATAGCCAAAGCTCAGGAAAAGAAAAACGAAACCGAACAAGAAGTGATCGACAACCTCAAACCATAGCGACATTCACTAAAATCATACTAACAGCGCTAGGGGAATCACAACTGAAATCGGAGGCGTTACTGGCAGTGCTACGCTGAAATAAATTAGCTTATCACCACCAGTAACACCTCTGTTGTTATGGAGATAAATTTTATTTTCTGGCTGGCTTTGTATGTTAAAC
>JACQQN010000139.1 GCA_016206995.1 Candidatus Omnitrophota bacterium
AACAATGGTTCTCAAAAATCTTCAAGCGGCCGGTTCGGATATGTAGAGCACTTACTGGTAGATCATAAAACCCCGCCAAGAATTCTTTCAGACGCCATGCACCGCGCCGAAGAAATCGCGGCTCGCCAGGGTAAGCGGGTTGGTTTTGTTATTCAAGGAAGTTTGGCAAAAAACCCTGATTTTAGTAGTTTTATTTTATTTTTTCACACGTTGATGCGAAAAGGAATTCCAATTGTGATTGGTTCCCGCGAGACCTACGAGAAAGTAAAAGGCAGTGGTGTTATTTTGAAACCGCGTACACTTCATTATGAGAAAGCTCGCACCAAACTCAGCTGGTTGATGAAAGAAGGGGTTCCGTTTGAAGATTTAGAAAGAAGATTATTGCAGGATGACGTTGGTGAAATTGCGCCGCTTGAAAAAAACGGAAAAGCGCCATCGGTACTTGTTTGGTCTGAGGATATTTTGAGGAACAATAGAAATAATTATGAAGAAGGGCGGGAAGCGTTGATCGCTTTTCCTGGCATGGAGCCCAAGATGGTGAGAGATGCAGTTCAACGCCTTATTGAACACAAGGAAGAATTTCAGCGGGTTTATCCAGCACGCAAGCCAGATTTAGAGCTTGAAATCCGCGCTTTTGGCGAAGGGAATATCCCAACCGCCCGTCAAAATATCCACGAGATTCTTTCAGCCTTTATATCTCGTGTGTTTCCCGAGATCAGATCATTAACTGAAACCCTTAAGCAATTAAACCCTTCAGCATCTCTACTTGAACTCGAAACAACGCTTGATTCTGTGCTCAGTGAAAAAATGGATGATTCCGAGCGGCGAACGATCGTAAAAGGATATATGATTGACCAACCTCAAGTGATTAGAGCTATGATCATTGAAGAAGCGTTTCAAGGGCGGAGTTTTGAAAATGACCAAGCGCGCGTGATTGCAATTCGTGCATTTGCTGCCAATCTTCTTACTACTTTTGAACGTGATACCAACATCCGAGAAGCAAATGATCTACCATCGCTTGCCCATGCTTTGGATCGCGCAATCAGAAAGTTGACTTTGGAAGAGAAAAGTAAATTTTTTGGCAAGTTTCCAAAGCCACTGGCAAGGCGTCTTATTAAGGATGCTTTGATGCATGCACATCCCATCTTAAGACGCATTGGTGAAGCCATCGACCAAGGAATCCGTGTTCGCGTTGTGTCGCTCGCCCCAGAGATCAAGACAAACCTAGCTTTGTACGAGCCAGGCAATTGGCTGTATGTGTTGGGGGCTGACAGTGACCATCTAAAAGGATGGCGCCATGCGTTGGTGCATCCAGTTTCCGACTTTGAAACAAGGTGGGAAGCATTAATCTCGAAAGCTTATGAAGAATCACACCGGCGCCTTCATGCAAATCCACAAGCTGCTGCAAGGAAAGTGGCTCACTTTTTTACAGATGATTGGTTTTCATCCCTCAACCAAACCATCGTAGACGATTTCGTTCCCAGTGAGGATGTTGATTTTTCAAAATTTCCTGGATATTCTCCGCCAGACCAAATGTTGTTTGCACGTTTGGATCGAGTTGAAGATCGTCTTAGAAAAACTCATCAATTATTGGATGAACTTATCAAATCCGGCCCCGCCGAAATCGTTCTTATTTTTTTGCAGCAAATACTCAAGCGGGTTGAATATGTGCAAGGCGTTCTGGGTAAAAAGGACCAACGGGAAGCTTTTTACAGTTGGATGTGGGATGCGCGCCGCAGGGTTTACCGGATCGAAAAAGATTTGAATAAAACTTATGGGCAAGCTGAACTGATCGCGCAGCGGTTGCGAGCAGTGTCGGAAAGTATTGACCATATGCTTGAAGACCCTTTGTTTCGAGTTGTCAAAGCGCTCTACCAGTCTGATTTCCAAAAGCTTACTGGGGAAAGAGACTTGATCCCAAGAACGCGGATTCGTCATTTGACCGCAATGCTCGAACAAACCGTCAACTTAATTCACCGCTTATTGCAAAACGATGTGACTCCGAGCCATGTTTATGATCCAAGAAATCCTCATTTATTTCAGACCAAGCAATCTCTCGATAGCCGCGCGAAAGAGATATATGGTTATTTGAGAGATATCCGAAAAAAATGGTTTCACCATTATTTGGAAAGCGCGCGCGAGACTTTGCAAGCGCTTCAAAAGCTTACCAACGATCCGGGGCGCACGTCTCGCCTTGATTCCATCAGTGACGCGGCAATGATAGAACAGCTGGAATCTTTGCAAAAGAAAGCCAAGCACCAATTAATGGATGCAAAAGAACAATTAGATTCTGTTTTTTATTATGTTGAGCAAATAGGCGAAATTCCTTATTTTCAAACTGAGTATCGTGATTGGGCTTTTGAGGCTGCTCGATCTCTGCGTTTTGCGCAATATGTGCATGGTGAATCCTATGAAGAAGTTGAAAGTGAATTGAACGAAATGAATGATGCGCTTGAAAGAAGTCTCGCTGAGGGGGGGAATCTCCCGCTTGGCACTCAGCTTGACCGGACCAATTACTTTTTAAGTTTCGGCCAAATTGAATACGCAATTAAATTGCTCCATCAATTGATTCAAGCGTCCGGAGCGTTGGAGTTATTTATGGGGGGAAATGCCAAAATGGAAGGAGTCAGCCTTAAAGACATGAGAGAGTTTCCTCAAGTGGTTCTTGAAACTAAAAAAGCAATCGCGCGGCTCCTCGTTTTGCACGGCCTCACAGAGAATTCCGATTTGAGAGACTTGTTAAATTACGCAATTTTAGAAGCAAAGGTCGAAGACATCCAAGATGTTTTCCAAGCGGTTGATCAAGATCCGGATGCTACTAGAAAAACAGAAGAAATTTACCAATCCGTTCTTAACTTGGAAAAAAGATTAAGCCGAGTCGGTGACCAAATTATGGAAAATCGTGGTGAGTTGGAAGAAGCATTGCGCCGCGGGGAAACGCCGGAAGAAGATTCAGACCGAGAGATCGAATTAGAAATTCTTAAAGCGCGAACACGGGCAATTCAAACACCATTGGAAGAACTTCCATTTCAAGCGCATGCGATCAACGAATATCTTGGCCGCTCGATTCGAAATAACTTATTAGCTGATTTTCCGAATGACCTGTGGCCTGGTGATGACTTGGGGGCTTCTAGAAAAACAGTGGTCGATCGTGGCATCGTGATCATGATGATTTTGCTTGGCGCGGACGCTTACAAATTGTGGCACCACCACTTAGGTGCTTATGCCGGCGGCGAAGGATTTGAAAAACTGGTTCGGTTTGTGATCCGGAATCGGTTTTTTTACAAACGGAATGAAGGTAAAAGTGCTCAAGCTGAAAGTGTGCTTGAGAAGACAATTCCGATGACCAGCGTTGAAGTGCTGGATGCATTTGCGAAAAGCCGGCTTGCTCGAAAATATGAAAAGGGGGATCGCTTGCTTTTTCTGAATTTCCTTGCGCAATTGGGCATCATTGAGCAAAAAGATTTAGAAAAGTTTCTTGAGGAAGCCCCACTAGAAATAAAGGAAGAACCAAAAACAGAACAACCCCCAATCCTTGATCAGGTGCTGCAAAGGCCAGCCGTGCACGGGGAAATCATTCCTTTGCCGGAAGATGTGGTCGATGAAATTCTTTTAGTTTCAAACAAGGATGAATATCGGTTGTACGAACGGGTAAAGCTCATTGTTAAAGCGCGGGGAATTAGCACCATACAAAAATTTACAGAAGCTGCGTCAATCAAGCTTCACGAAACCTATCAAACGCTTCGAAACACGCTCAGGATCCAGAACACAGGATCTCGTTTGAGAGACGCCGCTATGACTCGACGGCGAATCGAGTTGGTGAAGGCGATTGCTTTAATTTTGCATGTTCCGGAAGAGTTGATTTTGGGTTTGTCAAAATCGCAGCTTCCTGAGGGGACAATTGCTCCTCCTCAATTTGAAGAGATCCCTTTTCGTTTTTTAGGAGGAGAAAATCCCGCCACGCCAAGAGTTCCCAAAAGCGTATCTTCCCGTGGTGAACGTCCCGTGCAAAGCACAGATTCCATTAACCCGGTCGTCGGCACAATCACAAGGCCAGCAGAAAAAGTTGCCCCAGTTATCAAACTAGACCCAGCGCTTGTTGAACTTTCAAAAACGCGCTTAGAAGAATTAAATGGGGATAGAGAAATCCGCACTCAGTTGACCGGTTTGCGTTCACTGCCCTCTGCTGTCCGGAAGCAACTTCTTATTGCTTGGACTTCCAAGGAGCGGAAAAGTTTTTTAAGTGATGATTTAGAACTAGTGATTGCAGGAGAGTTGCTCGGCGTTCGTA
>JACQQN010000140.1 GCA_016206995.1 Candidatus Omnitrophota bacterium
ATTATGGGTGGTTCGTTTGGCGTCCATAGTGGGGAGTTTTTATATAATAAATAGGCCATAACATTTATGTGAAATGGCCTATTTATTTTATTGTCTTTTGTGGCCAGGGCTGACTTCCTTGATTAATTATTTGTGATTATCTAATGTAAGTCAGCCTGGCTCGGGAGTTTTTACTAAAAAGGCGTTTGTGGGTGTATAATTCAGCAACGCCTTTTTTGTTGAGTGCGGTATGTTTAGAATAGGTGCCGTTTTAGACGGTATGTAACCGGCTTAACTAATCAACAGATGCGTCGTGCGCGGTTTATAAAACAAAAGGATGGTTATGGGGGCGTTTTTTAAAAGCAATAAAAGGCAAAAAGAAGAACGAAGAAAGAAAAAACAAGAGGAAAAAAGAAATAAACGTTTGAACAAAAAAGAAGCAAGTTCCTTGCCCGATTCGATAAGCCCTGACAATTCAGCGGCAACAAGCGGATCTTAACCTAGATTTTTTGACAAGCGTTTAAAATCAAAAAAAGGAGATAACATGGGATTCCAAGGTGATCAATTTGGCGGACGTCCGCGCGAGATGCACAAGACAACCTGTGCTGATTGTAAAAAAGAATGTGAAGTTCCTTTTAAGCCAAGCGGTGGCCGCCCCGTCTACTGTAAAGATTGTTTTTCAAAACGTAAAGAAAGCGGCCGTTAAAACGAGCTTCGGCTGAAAAAGAATCTCGACGGGGGCCCTTAATAGGATCTTGAAGATT
Source organism: Candidatus Omnitrophota bacterium (assembly GCA_016206995.1). Classification (GTDB taxonomy): domain Bacteria; phylum Omnitrophota; class Omnitrophia; order Omnitrophales; family Abzuiibacteriaceae; genus JACQQN01. The sequence goes on from JACQQN010000140.1 coordinate 744, forward strand.
TTCACTTCTTTCGAATTCATCAACCAGTTGCGAAAGTCGTTTATTAGAGAGAGCCAATTTTGCCGGAGTCCCCTTGCGCGGCGTCGGGTCGGTAACGTCTCTTATTCTCTAATGAAAGAGAGATGATTGCTTTCGATTCGGTAAAGGAGTGGAGCGATTGTGATTTTTGGGTATTCACCACGCAAGCGGCGGACTTCGCTTAAGACAAAATCGATTTCATTACCGATCTCAAACATAGGAACTAAATTGAGGAAATGGTTTTCTGCTTTTTCTCTGTCCCAGCCCGCACCTTTCACAAGCCCATCGATAAATGTAGCTTTGCGCTCCATTAAATTGACCATGCCGCAGTGATTGTGCCCTGCTATCGCAATATAATGCACGCCTCCAACCGCGATGGCGTAGGAAATTTTGAACTCGCTCGCACGCATGTTCGCGCCGCCCGTCCGGAGAATGTAAGCAAAATTTTCAGGCACATCGAGTGCTTTTCGGTTGTCCATACACATACCAACTAAAATTTGCGCAGAAGAATAAGAATCGTGCGGCCGGATGTGGTTTTGATATTCCACAAGGCGGCCAATGGGTGTGCCGCGGTATTGATCGGGAGCATCAGAAGAGTTCTTAACCTCAATGAGACGATTCATTAGGAAGGAAATTTAACAGATGTTAAGCGCGAAGTCAAAACTCAAAATTAACCAGGGTGCAATTATAAGAAAAAACCCAACGTTTTTAACGACGTGGTTTTTATATTTCTGTAGATAAAGTTTGATTTTTTAGCGGGAAGGTCTTTTGTTGAATTTTCCGTGTCCGCGGTGGAAGAACCGCTTCTTTTTTGGGGCAAATCCCTGGCCGCCATCTTCGCGAGGTTTATCAAAATGGCGGGGTTGTTGGGGTTGCGAGAAATTTCCTTCTCTTGGGCCATTTTCATGCTGTCCCCTGCCATGTCTGTTAAAGCGGTTAAAGGGTCTTTGTTGAGATCTTGGGAAATCCCTTTTTTGAAATGCAGGTCTTTCCGAAGATTGATTGAGCAAAGTATCAATTTTTCGCTCCAAAAAAACAAGGCGTTGCTGAATGTCTTTCAAAACAGCAGTTGTATTGCCAGAGTCGCTTTGCGGTTGGTTTGAGGCGCTCTCACTTGATTTTAACTGTTCGTCCATTTGTTTTTTACTCCCTATCCATAAATAGATTTGGCTTTAGTCTCTCACGGCTTGTTCAAGAGCACCGAGAATTAACGGGCTGATCCCGGATAAGCTGCCCAGGCATTTTCGTATTTTCGTTGCCGTTTCTTTCAAAGTAATTTGGAATACAAGTGCTAGTTCCTCAACCAAGCCCTTAATTGAGCGCTCTAATACTTGGCGTTTTCTTTTGTCTTTTATTTCAACTCCTGCGTTGGAGAAAGACAAAAGCTCCTCAGCTAGTTTCCATGGGTGATTTTCTTGGGCGAAGCGCGAAGCGACTTTGGGCTCACCATTTCCGGGGATTGCTGTAATATCTCCCGCTTTTAAGTATTCCAGAATTTCATCTGCTTCTTTAACTGAAACTAAAGGATGAAAACCCGAGATCCCGAGGTCAGAGTCCGCAACCACAAAACGCACCTTATTTCTAGTGGCTACTTTGGGCACCAACGCATAACAAAGAACTTCTTTCCCGGAGCGATTTTCTTTAATCAGTTCATTGACCCGGCATAATCCATGGGCCGAATGGTACATTAAGTCATCTCGAACGATTTTTTCTTCTACTCTCATAAGGTTCCTCTCTCTGCCAAGCACATTAATCGAAGCCACAGTATACAGCTCATTGGCCGGCAGCAGGGGTTTATTATCCATATTTCCATTGGAAAGCACTAAAATAAAGGGGAAAACCGGCGCATAAATCCGGTTCTTCCGGGAACAGGTTTGGTTTAGCGACCACCCCCATTACTTTTTAAAGCAATCAGTTCAAAGTACCAGAAGTCGGGCGAAAAATCTAAAGTAAGCAGTTTTTTTCGGTTGATTATATTTGCATAAGCAGATATACTTTTCTCATGAAACTTAAAGATTCCCAAATTATTTTTGGATCGTTAGCCGATCCGACTCGCTTTAGGATTTTAAGCCTTCTCAGCGAAGGTGAGCTTTGTGTCTGCGATGTGATGAGGGTGCTTAAAGAGCCGCAGTCTAAAATCTCCAGGCATTTGGCTTATCTGCGGCGCGCCGGACTTGTGGAAGCCAGAAAAGAAGGGTTGTGGATGCACTATCGATTGGCGAAACCAAACACCAAAGTTTTCCGCTCAATTTTTGGTGCTTTAAATTGCTGCCGGTCTGACTTTAAAGAATTAAAGAAAGACCTGAACGAATTTCATAAAAATAAAAACCGTTTGGTGTCTTGCTGTCCACCAAAGGCGGATTCGTCCTCTGGCGGATAAATAATTTTTTTGTTCAAATACATGAAAAAACTTTCATTCTTAGATCGATACTTAACGCTTTGGATTTTTCTTGGAATGTTTTTGGGTGTTGCCGCCGGTTATTTTATCCCAGGAATTGTCGGTTTCTGGAATCAATTTCAAATAGGCACTACGAATATTCCGATCGCCATTGGTTTAATTTTGATGATGTACCCGCCGCTTGCAAAAGTGAAATATGAAGAACTGGGCGATGTGTTTAAAAATGTCAAGGTTTTGGGACTTTCGCTTGTTCAAAATTGGGTAATCGGTCCGTTTCTCATGTTCTTTCTCGCAATTTTATTTCTGCGCGACTATCCCGAATATATGGTGGGGCTGATCATGATTGGGCTTGCGCGTTGTATCGCGATGGTCATTGTGTGGAATGAACTTGCGGAAGGCGACACGGAATATTGTGCGGGATTGGTTGCTTTCAACTCTATTTTTCAAGTGCTTTTCTTCTCACTCTATGCCTGGTTGTTTATTACCGTCATGCCAAGATGGTTTGGGCTCGAAGGAGCGATTGTTGACATTTCAATCGGCCAAATTGCAGAAAGCGTTTTTATTTATCTCGGAATTCCATTTCTCGCGGGGATCATCACGCGGCTTGTTTTGATCAAAATCAAAGATAAAGAATGGTATCAAACCAAGTTCATTCCCAAAATCAGTCCCATCACGCTAATTGCTCTTTTATTCACGATTTTCGCCATGTTTTCATTCAAGGGTGAATACATCGTTAAAATTCCGTTTGACGTTGTGCGGATTGCAATTCCACTTCTCATTTATTTTGTGATTATGTTTTTCATTTCGTTTTTCCTGAGTAAGAAAATCGGAGCAGATTACGCGCAATCAGCCACGCTTTCTTTTACGGCAGCGAGCAACAACTTTGAACTCGCTATTGCAGTGGCCGTCGCGGTTTTTGGGATTAATTCCGGGGTTGCATTTGCAGCGGTCATTGGGCCGTTGGTTGAAGTGCCGGTCTTGATTGGGCTTGTGAATGTTGCTTTTTGGTTGAAGAAAAAACATTTTGCTTCAGTTGAAGTTTGCTCATGAGTCCAAAGAAAATAAAGATCCCCATCTTCCGCACAGGAAATTTTTCTCACATCAAGGTTGCTGAACGGTTCATTTTGTTCGTTAGAACGAATCATTGAAGAGAAAGCGTTGTTGCAGTAGAATTCAGAAACGTTTTTATTAATCAAACTTAAACTTTTGTTTGCGCGCCGTTAGCGTTCGATGGGAGGAAAACCGCAATGAAATTTCAATTAATTCCAAAAGAAGAAAAATTTTTTGAGCTGTTTGAGAATGCTGCAAAAAATGTTGAAAAAGGCATTCTTTCCTTAAAATCGCTCGTGACCGATTATTCACAACTTACCAAGTATTCGCGCGAAGTAAAACAAGTGGAACATGATGGTGATACGTTGACGCATGAAATCATAATGAAACTTAATAAAACTTTTGTGACACCGATAGATCGCGACGACATCCATGAACTTGCCTGTACACTCGACGACATTATTGACATGGGGTGGGGAGTGGCTGATAGGTTTGTTTTATATAAAATTGAGCAGCCCACAACTGAGATGATCGAGATCATCGATCTTTTAGTCCGTGCCGTTGAAGAAATTCGAAAAGGTATTTCGAAAATGAGCCATCTTCGCTATGACCATATTTTGGAACATTGCATCGCGGTTGATCGGTTGGAAAACCAAGTGGATCAAATTGTACGCCATGCTGTTGCGGCGATGATGAATAGCCCATCAGAACAACCGCTTCGGGTCATGAAGCTAAAAGAAATTTATGACCATTTGGAACGCGCAGCTGATAAATGTGCTGATGTCGCGAATGTGCTTGAATCCGTCATTTTAAAACAAAGTTAAACCATATCATATGACAGTTGGCCTTGTCCTTTTGATTGCGTTAGCACTTGCTTTTGATTTCCTAAATGGATTTCATGATTCGGCCAATTCGATTGCGACGGTCGTCTCAACCCGCGTTCTTTCCCCGCGTTACGCTGTGATCTGGGCAGCTTTTTTTAACTTCATTGCGTTTTTGTTTTTTGGTTTGCATGTTGCCAATACCATTGGCAAGGGAATCATTGATATTTCGATTGTGAATGAGCACGTCATTTTAGGCGCACTTGTTGGCGCTTGCGGTTGGAACATCATTACTTGGTATTTTGGTTTACCGACCAGCTCTTCACATGCGTTGATCGGCGGGATGATTGGGGCGGGGCTTCTGAAAGCCGGGCCAAGCGCCTTGGTTTGGTCGGGGATTATAAAAACAGTTGCCTTCATTTTTATTTCGCCCATTGCAGGTCTTATTTTGGGGTTGTGTTTAGGCATCATTGTTTATTGGTCTTTTCACAAATCCACACCGCAAAAAGTCGACCACCTTTTCAGAGGCGGCCAATTGGTTTCAGCTGCTCTTTACAGCATGGGTCACGGCGGGAATGACGCGCAAAAAACAATGGGAATTATCGCAAGCCTTCTCTTTAGTGCAAATTTGCTGGGCCCCACCTTCCATGTTCCATTCTGGATTGTGATTGCATGCCATACCGCGATCGCGCTGGGGACGATGTTTGGAGGTTTGAGAATTGTAAAAACCATGGGGCAAAAAGTGGCAAAATTAAAACCCATCGATGGTTTTTGTGCTGAAGCTGGTGCTGCGACAATGCTTTTCACTTCGTCCGCTCTTGGCGTTCCGGTCAGTACGACACACACCATCACAGGAGCTATTATGGGTGTCGGCTCCCTCAAAAGGCTAAGCGCCGTTCG
>JACQQN010000145.1 GCA_016206995.1 Candidatus Omnitrophota bacterium
ATCGCTTATCTTTTTATTCAAACCAAGCGTTTTGAGAACCTTTTCCGGATGAAAGAATTTCTCCCAACTCTCTTTCTCCGGCATTCCACTTTCTCTGCCTTTCATAAAAATTTATCTTACCCCTCCCCGTTGGACGCCGTCCGGTTTACAGTTTACGCGGTTTATTGGTATTGATTAACTACAATTCCAGAACCAGACAATCGATGTATTAACGGAGATACATTTGCTTGCAAACTTGCGCCGTCGAGATCAGGAAATAACGTGCTAAAATTAATATTCATTAAATCAAGATCGTTTAAAGCTTTGCCACATTCCATTCCTGGTATATCGATTCTTTCCAAATATCCGTTCAAATCTCTACCTTCTAAATATGCCTGCAAATCTACGTAGATATCATGCGTTAACCGCGTGAATACACCTCGTTGAGCACGTTGCCGATAAAAATTATCTTTTCGAGAAGTTACGATCTCAAATTCGTTACTACTTTTAAGACGATCAGGAGCCACAAGTACCCAAATACAAACACAATCACCGTCCCACTTCTGAAGACTAGTAGGTAATCCACTTTTAAATCCTTCCCAACGAGGGTTAAGATATTCAACAAAAGCAAAAAATGCAGCAATATAAGGGCTCAATGTCCAATCAAGGAGAGGCGTAATCAAACCGTGATGCCTACCTAACATCCACCAATCATTTTCCGTTAAGTTTTCTGTTTGTAAACTTGGGACACCTATAGAAGCCTCTTGAAATCTCTTTAAATAATTATCTCTGCTAAATACGTAAGCGCCTCCACCAAAGATGGTTTTAATATCTCTTTGAGGATCGTTTCCTTTCCAAGTTAAAAGCTGGCGTTCAAAAAGCGAAGATAATTTCCAAGTAACATTTGCATGTCCACGATAAAACCTATCACCTATTTTTCGACCTGCTTCCGTGTTTCGGGCGTGAAGTATAAACTCTTCCCAATTTTTACATTTTATGACCCTGACCCTACTATCGCTATCGATATTCCCTTCCATAAGCAACTCCTATTCCGCCAACTGTTGCATTACACCAAGAATTATTTTCGTTTATATAACTTGGCACCGGTTCTCCGTGGCCGCCACGCTGCGCGGCGAGCCTCGCTTCTTGCGGGGACGCATTTCACTCAAACCTGCCCACTGATAGCACTGAATTTATTCATAATGTGTCCACATACGGATTACTTTCACTGCTTTGATTTTATCAAGAACCTCATAGACAAGCCGGTGCTGGATATTAATCCGCCGTGAATAAGCACCTCGAAGATCGCCAACTAATTTCTCATAAAATGGCGGCGTTTCATAAGGATTTTTTGTAAGAATCTCGAGGAGTTTAACGGCATGAAGTTTCAGTCCTGCTTGGGAAAGCTTCTTCGCGTCTTTCTGTGCTTGCTTTGTAAAAACGACTTTCCAACCTACCACTTGAGTTCCGTATCGCAATCTTCAACTGATGTTTTTAAACCTTTCCGAATCGATTCACGCATGCCGGGAATGGAAAGAAGAAAGAGCGTTTCTTGAATCGACTTCCAATCATCTTCAGAAATCAAAATGCCGTGATGACGCTTTCCAGTAATATGGATGGGCTCGTGCGACTCTCCGGCTTGATCCAAAAGCTTGTAAAAAAGCGCTCTTGCTTTGCTCGCTGTTAGTGTTTTCATCGGTCTCCTTATGGGGTTATCAAAAGCGTACTATAAGACGTACGATATTGCAAGCCTTGATTTCAAAATTATCTTTTAATCCATTATCTTAAGCTAAATCGAATAAAAGGAATTCGGAGGGTTGGAGAGCAACAAGCTGAAGCAATTTTTCGTCAGTTGCGGAAGCGCCGTCGCCTGCTTTTAAGAGATCACCATTTAATTTGAGCTCGCCTTTAATCACCTGAACCCACGCGCTACGATTTTGTTTTAATGGATAAGTGATTGATTTTGTCTTTTCCAAAAATGAACCATAGATGAGCGCGTCTTGATGAATCTTGATGGAATTTTCACTACCTTCCTGCGACACAATCAATCTCAATTGATTCTTTTTTCCCTTTGGTTCAAAAAACTTTTGTTCGTAACTGGGGGGAAGATTTTTCTCAGCAGGAAAAATCCAGATTTGTAAAAGATGAACTGGTTCTTTATCCGAATGATTAAATTCGCTGTGTGTGACGCCTGTCCCCGCACTCATTCGCTGAACTTCACCCGGACGAATAACGGACGTGGTCCCAAGACTATCTTTATGTTCGAGCGCCCCTTCCAAAACATACGTGACGATTTCCATATCGCGGTGAGAATGTGTGTCGAAACCTTCACTGGGCGCGACCCAATCTTCGTTGATCACGCGCAATGTGTGAAATTGAATATGAGTGGGATCTTGATAATCCGCAAATGAAAATGTGTGGTAAGTTTTCAGCCAATCATGATCAAAGTGGCCGCGCGCTTCACTTTTGCGAACGGTAATCATGGCTTGCTCCCGTGAACAAGCTGGTTCTGTTCGATTTGAAGTTTTAATTGATTCAATAAATCTCGGATCAGCTCACGAGTTTTTTGATCGGTTAACTGGCCCTCCCCGTCAAACTTGCTCGGGGCATTTGCAATCATGATTTCTGGCCGGTTCAAAATCAGTCCGTTCAAATAAATAAAAAACTGCCGCAGATGGTATTGCGCCCGCGCAGTTCCGAGAAAAGAGGGGCTTGCGCCCATAATCGCGATTGGTTTTCCATCAAACGGCTGATCGGGCGGCCGAGACGCCCAATCGATTGCATTTTTCAAAACGCCTGGAACCGAATAATTATATTCCGGCGTGACTATCAATAAACCATCGGCTGCTTTGATTCGATTTCTGAAATCTTGAACAGCTGAAGGAAAACCTTTTTCTCTGACATCTTCATTGTAGAGCGGAATGGGCGCAAGATCGAAAATTTCGATTGTCATTCCCTCCGGAGTAAGTTCTTGCGCCGCGCGCAGTGCAGCAGTATTAAAAGACGCTTTTCTGAGACTGCCTGATATTCCTAAAACATGATGAATGGAGTTTGGCGTTTGTTCTTTATAACTTGCCATGATTTCTCCTTTGCTTCCACTTTCCATTATTGCAATTTTGGTTCATTAAAAGGGATATCGACGACGCTTGGATGGTGGTCGGAAATTGGTGTCAGAAGATTCATGTTTAATTCTTCGAGAGTTTCTCCAAAATGAGGGGCGAAACGGTAAGAGTCGGCTCGATCTCTTGGATTTTTCAGAAACGATTTCACAAAAAACCAGTCGAGACGATATTTCCCGATAATCGGCCCGATCGGCCTTTTAACGCTGAAGGTCGTTTTGAATCCTTTAAAATCCCGCTGGTTGGAATTGGCAAGCGTGCCCTCTTCTCGATTCACGGATCGATTGGCATCTCCTCGAAAATCAAAAGCGGATCCATCTGAAAATCGAAATTCCTCGATCGCTTCAAAAAGCCCTTTTACCTTGTTCACTGCAATCACCGGAATATGTTTTGCCGTCGGATCCTGAAAATTCTTTGTGACGTTACTGAACAATCGAGAAGTATTAATGACAAGCGCGTGGGGAGAAAGATACGTCACAGCTGCCGAAAACCAGGTGGTTGGATCTTTCACCGTTCTTTTGACGGCACGGGGAACAGACGTTGGGCTAAGGTCTCCCGGCGCTGAATTAAAGTCGCCTGCAACGATCACTGGATTTTTAATGTCTTCAATGTAACCTAAAATTTCCACCATTTGAGACTGGCGCGCTTCCGGCTGGCACCGGATTTCGAGATGGATGTTCACCACTGTAAGCGTTTGATGCGGCAAATCTGGCACATCTAAATCAACGCGGAAAAAAATGCGGCCGCCTACTTTTATTTCCCGCGTTAATTCATTTTTAAAAACTGTTTTCGCTCCGAACCGCCTTGTATTCTCCAGAAAAGTAGTTTTCTGTTTCTCGCTCGAATACCAATCGTAAGCCTGGTTTTTGAGTTGAAACGCTTTGACATGTTTAATGGGATACTTTGAAAGAACGGCCGAACCAAACGCACCTCGATACCGATTGGGATCCGCCGCATAATATTCCATTGCCTCTTCATCAACTGAACCATCTTCCAAAAGAATTTTTTCGACACCCAGAGTGACCGGATCAATTTCAAGTTGCTGAGTGCCATAGGCATAATTCATGTTGAGAGCTTTCGCGAGCTCTTGAGCTCCATGAATGTAGCCTGAGCGCTTGACGCCAATATCTATTTCCTGAAGAAGAATGATATCTGCATTTAACAACTTTTCCCTTTGGCGAAGAACCGTTTGATAATCTTCAGATCCGGGGGCAGCTCTTTTCGAATTAATCATCGCCAGAAATTCCTTTTCATCTGTAAACAACTTAATGGCGAGATCCATATGAATTGATTTCTCAATGTTCCAAGTCACGACACGAAGATAACGCCCAAGCCGCGCTTCCGAAGGACGATGGGGCTTTGCGCCCCGATAATAGGCTTCATTGCTGATAATGGGCGTTTTCCAAAAACGTTTGAGTTTCGCTTCGAGCAACCCACTGGGTTCAGGATTTTCCGCGAGGCGCTTCAGTTCTTGAAAGCTCAAAAATTCAGGCGCTTGATAGCGGGGATAATTTTTATTGATAAAATTAGCGCCAGCTTGAAATGCAGGATTTGTCTCCTGAGTGGAAACTTGGTAGGGACAAAGAAAAAAGCCGATCAAGAAAAAAGTAATGCATTTCTTGAGCCCGAGATTCTTTTGCAAGAATCGATGTTTCATTCTCCTCGCTTTCTTATCCCTGACGATACTTTAACAAGCATCGACATAAATTCTTTTTTCTCAGTTACTTTGGAAGAAAGCAATCAACTTCGGCTTCTGTAAATGCCCGAAGTGTTTGGGATTTCAAGTTGCCAAGAGAGCCGACTTTCATCATGAGTGCGGCCGCCGCCTCGTCATCCGCTGCTTCCATCGTAACAACAACGTCGTATTGGCCAAGCGTCCAGAAAATATCTTTGACGGTGACATTCATTGACTTCGCTACCTCACGAAACCCTTTCGCACGCTTGGTGGTATCTTTTACGCCGCGAATTCCCTGATCCGTAAAACTTGCTAGCACAATATAGTTCGCCATTAGATCCTCCTTCCTTGATCGTATAAATTTAAACTCGATACTATTCTACTCTGTCCCAGCGTCACTTTGAAACGAAAACCTAACCTTGATAAAAGCGCTGGTTCATTCACATAATTTGGAGATCAACACTAAAAATTACGAAACTGGAAAAGGAAAGCTTTTTGTTTTCAAAAATTGAACGATGGATTCAGCGCTCTGTTTGGCTTTGCGTTCAAGAGCTTCTTGAGTATTGAACGCGTTATGGGGTGTGAAGATGATTCGAGGGTCGTCTTTTAATTCTAAAATTGTTTCTCCCGTTTCTGGAAGTGCGCCCGTTCCGTGACGCAAATGATCCGCAAGTGCGCTTTCTTCTTCGAATACATCCAAACCAATCCCACCTAAAATTTCTTCATCAAGCAGGCGTTTCAAATCGTGAATCGGTGAAATTTCACCGCGCGCAATGTTAATCAAGATCGCGCCTTTCTTCGCGTGACGGAGTTGATCATAACCCAGCATTCGATTGGTTTGATTGGTCAGAAGTGTCGCACACACAATCACATCTGCTTGTCTGATTCCACTCTCGAGCGATACAAATTCAAAATCAGGAAGCGTTTTCAGAAGATCAACCCCTCGGACGCTCATTCCGATTGCTCGGCCTAGCTTAACGATTTCTTTTCCAATATTCCCGACACCAACCACTAAAAGATTTTGACCAGTTAACTCACGCACTGTAATTCCGTCGCGATTGAAAGAATCAAATTGATTCATTTGCTGCTTCATTTTCTTCGTAAGCGCAAAAATCATCATAAACACATGTTCCGCAACAGAGCGCGCACAATAAGCCGGCAAATACCCAGATGGAATCTTTCGGTCAGCTTCTCTTAAGAAAGATTTCACGTGATCGAACCCTGTGCTTCGCGTGAGAATCCCAGAAAGCGTCCTGGCCCAAACCACTGGGATCGCGGATTGGGTCCGAATCGAGATGAAACGCGTAGGCGGTATAGCAGGAATGCCCTCATGGTCAGCTTGAATGGTTTCTCTGGTGAAACCAGCCTTTACATCCTTTGGCAAGAACCACTTAAGCGCTTTTTCTTCTTCCTCGAACACTTCATAAAACATAACGTCCATCAAATATTCTCCTTGATCATTCACCAAGCTTGGTTTTATTATCATACCTAAAATCATCCAAATCAGAAAATGGTTTCTCACTGAGGAGGCAAATCATGGAACACGCGAAACTTTCTGTTAAAGGAATTACCTTCGCTTCGTCCGTCACATGGGGCCTGACGGTTTTAGTGGTTGGCGCTATCAATTTAGTGCGTCCTGGCTATGGCAGCATGTTCTTAGGGCTCGTCAGTTCCATATACCCTGGTTATCACGCGGATCCAACTCTGGCATCCGTCATGATAGGAACTTTATATGCACTTTTGGACGGCGCAATTGGTGGCGCCATTTTTGCTTGGGCGTACAATGCATGTCACAGCTGTTGTAAAAAGTAAAACTGTTTTTCACTCAAGCTTTCTCTTGCTCGTGATCGCTCTCGGAATTGTAAGCTTGCTTTGGCTGTTCACGTCCAAAGAGGCTTTCTCGGCTGAGGTTAGCCATTCACAAGAAGAACGTGCGGTGACTACTTCACAGCATCGTCAAAACGAAACGCCAGTGAATGTTTCTCGCGGAAGGAGTTTCTTCAATGCCGCACTCAGTCCTAAAATTTTTAGCAAGCGCGACTGGTTTTTTCAAGATTGGGTTTTCTTTGTGGTTTTCGCAATTGCATCGGTTGCCTTTCTTGCTTGCATTCTTTTGATGGCTCTCGGCAGCCCCAATTATCCGGAACACATTCTCTTTCCAATTGCCATCCTGAGCGGTTCCGTTGCGCTTCCGTGGTATTTATCTTTGTTTGCTTTGCCTGCTAACATTCTGAAAGTAAGCTCAGGCATTTGTTGGCTGACAACATTTTTCTCGTTCAGTCACCTAATCCACTTGTATTGGAAAAACAAACAAGAACACAAAAAGCCGGATATCTTTTTGGAATGAAATTGGAATTAAAATTGAGTGATTGATTTGTTGTTTGAGTTTCAGTTTTGCCGTTATCCCGAAGTTTGCCTGCGAAGAACACTACCCCTCAAGAGAGAAATTATAAATTTCATCAAAAGAATGGCTTCCCGAAAACTCATGACCACCACCTGATCGAAACGAATTTGAAGCAAACCACCGCGCTTTAAACGTTCGCCAATCTCTTTCCAAAAATGATCCATAGGGGCGCGGGTCACCGTGAGAAGGTCAGAAAGAATGTTTGATTTTTTAAACCAAAGCCACAAACGATTTGGCACGCGCGCTTCGGAAATGAGTTTCGGGTTTGCCGTTTTTCTCAAATAAACCGCTGCGCGGCGGTAAAGTGTCTGCAACTCTTGAACACGAAGACCACGCCATTCCGTGACACGTTTCTGAAACTGAGCAAGTTCAAGCAGGACCCGTTCTTCAAGAGGATTCCGCCGCCTGGTCGCAAGCCACACCTCTTCCATTTCAAGTGCCAATTTCACCCATCCGCTCACGCTGCGGGCGAAATCGCCCACGCGTCTTCTAAAATAAACCCAAAGGTTCTCTTGCGAATAATCTGGCCTGCGTTCGGTACGGCTCCGCAATCTCACGAACCCGTGCAACATGGGATGGCCACCTTCCACCTGAATGGCATTTTTATACCAGACCGCATTCAGAAAAACGCCCCAGTATCGAGCGACTGGCGTTTTCTTTAAAATGACTTTAAGATTCTCAACATTGTAAAAATGTTTCCACGCTTCTTGATAAGCGCGTGACCAAGCTTGATGCTTCATCCGAGGATGTTGAAAGGTTTCGTGAAAAGAGTCAAAGTTGTTCAGATCCGCATCCATAACCATCGACTTTGCAACCCCTTTGCGATAATCATCGGAACCCGGGAGCGGCGTAAGCATAAAAAACGAAGCTTGTTCGGCGCCCAGTTCGGACTGAAGGCGATTAAGATCATTTGTGACCGACTGCTCATTATCAAACGGGAACCCGATGATGTAAGAAAGATGAGCCGCGATCCCTACTGCTTGATAAGCGCTGACGAGATTCTGGAATTCTGAGATTTGGTTTTGTTTTTTCCCGGCCAACTTCAAATTTTCTTCATTCAAGCTCTCCATCCCAATATAAACTTGTGAGCATCCTGCCCGTTTTGCCTTCGGAATAAAATTTGAAATACGATGAGATTGAGCATCCACTTGCATCATGAAACTAACATTCATTTTTTCCTGCTCACGCAAACTAGTAAGGGCGTCAAAAATTGCTTCCCAGTTTTTATTTCTTGAAAAATTGTCATCCGTAAAAAAATAGTGAGTCAATCCCTGCGCATAACTATCCCTCACCCAAGCTACGATGGATTCGACCGGGCGAAACCGCATGGCGCGGCCGTGAACGTTGATAATCGTACAAAAACTACAGGCAAAGGGACAACCCCGACCACAATCAAGTGTTGTAAAGCGCTTGACCGCGTATCGGTTCATCAAATTTGGTGGAAACTCAGGCATGGGCGCTTCTGAAAGATCTGCCGGCATATGCAAAAAGTTATAAACGGGCTTCAGTTTCGTTTGGAGCGCATCCTGAAGAATGGTTTCTAAGCGGCCTTCTGCCTCGCCCGCCACAAGGGTTACTCCCACATCCGTCAGCGCAGTCAATTCGGAAGAAAGGTTAGAAAATGTTGAAAGAATTCCGCTCACGTGAAATCCACCCATCAGCACATCAAGCCCTGCTTGTCTAAAAGCAAGCGCTAGATCTCGAGCGCGCGGAAATTGATTCGATTGGACGCCGACGAGACAAACAATTGTTTTGGCTTTTTTCTGCTTGCTTGACTGAATGATTTTTCGGATATTCACTTTTTGAACTGTCTCATCAATCGCTTCCACATGCCATTTCAGACCGCTGCCAAGCACTTCTCGTTTTCTAACATCCTCTGAAAGCCCGTACAAACAAGCGAGCGTATTGCTGGGAAGCACCCCTTTCCAGTGCCGGATGACATAACCATCGTCGTCGTATTTTGAAGGCTTCAATAAATAAAGATTCAACTTTTCATAAGACATTTGCTTCGCCTCTTTTCCGATTTCTCAATTAACAAATTCTTGGAAGTTGTTCACCCGCGATCATATCAATAATTCGTTTCGTACCGATTGAATTCTCCATCACAACACGGCCGGGGTTTTCCTTGCGCACTTCCCCAATCGTCGAAGCGTCTTCAGATCCATGGGATGATTTTTGCATGATTGCAAGTGCTTTACCAGCATCTTTTGCATTCACAAAAACAGCAAAACGACCTTCATTTGCGACATAAAGTGGATCAAGCCCTAAAATTTCGCAGGCACCACGAACATCTTCGCGGACCGGAATTAATTTTTCGTTAATCTCAATTCCAACGTGTCCGGCTTCTGCAATTTCATTAAGAACACTCGCAAGCCCGCCGCGCGTCAGGTCCCGCATGCAATGAATTTTGATTTCGGCATCGAGAAGCTCGGCAACTAAATCCCAAACCGGAGCTGAATCACTTTCAATCGTACTTTCAAACGAAAGCCCTTCTCGAACTGC
>JACQQN010000141.1 GCA_016206995.1 Candidatus Omnitrophota bacterium
CATACGAACATGGCAAAAGCAGCACTGAATATGCTCACGCATACTTCAGCGAGTGATCTAGCGAAGTATGGTATTTACATGAATGCGGTGGATACTGGATGGGTGACGGACGAAGACCCAATCCTTCTTTCTATGCGCAAACAAGAAATGCATGATTTCCAGCCGCCGCTTGATATTGTCGATGGCGCTGCAAGAGTCTGTGATCCGTTTTTTGATGGTATTTTGACGGGCAAACATTGGTGTGGCAAATTCCTCAAAGATTATTTTCCTGTTGATTGGTAACTTCCGGACATCCCATCGCGTTTTCATTGAGCGTTCGGTAGTAATGGATGATCATAAAAACCTGGTTGTTGGAAAGAAATTGCAGGAAATGAGTGGGAAGGCCAAGTGTAATACTTGTTTAGTTGTTTGTGTTAAAGGATGGTTTAACTGAATACACAATTTGGGTCATTTTGGTTGACCATACCCACTACATCTTGTATACTACACCTGTTTCGGGCGTTTGTTCCTGCCAACCATGACTTACTGATAATATCTATAGGTAGTCATGACAGTCCCAGCGACAGCACCGAAATTCATTTACGTTTAAGGTGGTGCTGGGACAGAACCTATGTAGTACCAAAGGGTTAGCAATCGGTAGTGGCGGTGGTGTTGATGTTTGTTCTGATAAGGTGGAGGCGCTATCGTCTAGGCCGGTCCAGGACGTCAGATTCTCATTCTGAAGACACGAGTTCAAATCTCGTTAGCGCTACCATAGTTTTTTGGAATTTTTTTAGCTCATTCGTAAAGTGTTTACGGAGGCCGTATGAAAAAAATGATTCCATTTCTTTTTGCTCTCGCCTTTGTGTTACCGGTAAATCTCTATCCAGATGGTACGGCTCAAACTGCGACCGCGAATCTTTATGATGCTCAAAATCAAAATGTTGGCCAGGTAACTTTTACTGAAACTGAAAGCGGTGGCGTGAGCATTCATCTCAAAGTAACAAATCTTCCAGCAGGCGAACATGCGTTTCACATCCATAGCGTTGGCCAATGTGATGTGCCTGATTTTAAATCTGCAGGCGGTCATTTCAATCCCGAGGGAAAACAACACGGTACTCATAATCCTGCCGGCCATCATGCTGGCGACCTTCCTAATATTACTGTAGGGACTGATGGAACCGGCGAAACCGATATTCTTGCTGAAAATGTTACGTTGAATGCTGGAGATCACTTGCTTTTGGATGAAGATGGTTCGGCGATTGTGATTCATGAAAAAGCGGATGATAATGTAACCGATCCTGCTGGCAACGCAGGTGCACGGATCGCATGTGGGGTGCTTGAAGACTGAGATGATTGAACGTTACACACGCCCTGAAATGGGGCAAGTTTGGACCGAAGAAAATAAACTCAAGAAGTGGCTCGAGGTAGAAATTGCAGCTCTCGAAGCGCTTGCGCACTACAGTTATATCCCAAAAGATATTCCCGCCATTGTTCGGAAGAAAGCAAAGTTTGATATCAAGCGCGTTCATGAAATTGAAGCTACTGTCCAGCATGACGTGATTGCGTTCTTAACGAATGTTTCCGAATATGTTGGTCCCGCTGGTCGCTACGTCCACTTTGGTTTGACGTCATCAGATATTTTGGATACAGGGCTTGCGCTTCAATTGAAAGAAGCGTCTGCAATCATTCTCAGGGAGCTTGAGACGCTTGGAAAATCGCTTAAGAAAAAAGCACGCGAACATGCGAATACGTTAATGGTGGGTCGAAGCCACGGCGTTCATGCGGAACCGATTACATTCGGTCTCAAGATGGCACTTTTCTATGCAGAATTTGAGCGGAATCGTGAACGTTTTAAGCGCGCAGCAGAAAGTGTTGAATATGGGAAGATTTCAGGAGCAGTTGGCACTTTTGCAAATGTTCACCCGAAAGTAGAAGAGTATGTTTGTAAAAAATTAGGTTTGAAACCTGCGCCGATTTCCACACAGATTGTCCAGCGCGACCGCCACGCAGAATATTTAACTACCATTGCAATTATTGGTGGTTCGCTTGAGAAATTAGCAACAGAACTCCGGCATCTTCAAAAAACAGAAACTCGCGAAGTGGAAGAAGCTTTTGGAAAAGGTCAAAAAGGTTCTTCCGCGATGCCACACAAAAGAAACCCAATTACGGGTGAACGAGTAGCCGGACTTTCGAGAATTCTTCGTGGAAACGCAATGGCTGCTCTTGAGAATATTGCGCTTTGGCACGAACGAGACATTACACATTCTTCGGTTGAGCGGATTATTTTTCCTGACAGTACGATTTTGCTTGATTACATGCTCGCCACAACACGGCGTATTATTGATCACTTGGTTGTTTATAAAGAAAATATGCGCGCGAATCTCGAAAAAGGCCGCGGAATGGTCTTTTCGCAAGGACTTCTATTGCGTTTGATTGAAAAAGGTTTGACACGCGAGGAGGCCTATAAAATTGTTCAGGATAATGCAAAACGAGTTTGGGAAAATGAAAAAGTTCAACTGAAAGAAATTGTGAAAAAAGATCCAAAAGTTAAAAAGTATCTAACTCCTAAGGAAATTGACGAAGTGTTTGATTACCATTACCACACAAAACATGTGAACCACATTTTAAAACGAGTTGGAGTTTCCTGATGGCAATTGGAAACTTGAACACCGTTAAAGAAACAAAGCTTTCTCTTCCTTTAATTGCACGTGGGAAAGTGCGTGATATTTACGCAGTAGGAAACGACCATCTTTTAATGATTACCTCAGACCGTTTGAGCGCATTTGATGTTGTTCTTCCAAACCCAATTCCTTATAAAGGTTGTGTTTTGAACCAAGTGTCTCTTTTTTGGTTTGATTATTTTAAGAGTGCCGTTTCGAATCACTTGGCGGGGGATTACAAAAAACATCTTCCGGCCGATGTGGTCCAAAAATTTGATTCGGAAATACGTGGGCGCTCGATGTTTGTGAAGCGCGCAAAACCACTTTCTGTGGAATGTGTTGTTCGCGGTTATCTTGCCGGTTCTGGATGGAAAGATTATCTTGTCACTGGAAAAGTTTGCGGACATGCGTTACCAAAAGGAATGAAGCAGTGCGGCAAGCTTCCCGAGCCTATTTTTACGCCAGCCACGAAAGAAGCAACCGGTCACGACATTAATATTGATTTTGAGGAAACCGTGAGGCGCGAGGGACGCGAAATTGCAGAGAAAATTAAAAAACTTTCAATAGAGCTTTACCTCAAAGGCTCTGAATATGCGGAAAAGAAAGGAATTATCATTGCAGACACGAAATTTGAATTTGGAATTTTGGACGGTAAAGTTATTTTGATTGATGAAGTATTAACGCCAGACAGTTCACGATTTTGGCCGAAAGATATTTACGAGCCGGGAAAAGATCAGCCAAGTTTTGACAAACAAATTGTTCGAAATTACCTTCTTGAAATTAAATGGAATCAAAAGCCGCCTGCGCCAACGCTGCCTGATGTGATTGTAGAAAAAACGAGTGAAGCGTACCAAGATGTTTTCAAGCGCCTGACAGGCCGCAATCTTTCAGTTTGAGAGGAATCAAAATGTACAAAGCAAAAATTAATGTGACACTCAAAAAATCAGTTTTTGATCCACAAGGGAAAACAGTGCTGGATGCGCTCCATTCGCTTGGGTTTCAAGAGGCGTCAAAGCTCCGCGTCGGGAAGTTTTTTGATTTGAATTTAAAAGCAAAAAGCGAAAAAGAAGCAGAAAAAGAAGTCCGCGCGATGTGTGACAAATTACTTGTCAATCCCGTTATAGAAGAATACGAATTTCAAATAGAGGAAGATGGGAAATCATGAATGCCTGTGTGGTTGTTTTTCCTGGCTCTAATTGTGATGAAGATTGCTGGCATGCGCTTCGAGACGTCATGAAATCAAAAGTGACGTATGTATGGCATAAGGAAAGTGTGCTTCCGAAAGTAGATTTGGTTGTCGTACCAGGCGGATTTAGCTATGGGGATTATTTAAGAACTGGAGCCATCGCACGTTTTTCGCCCATCATGAAAGCGGTTGTGAAACACGCAGAATCAGGCCTGCCGGTGATCGGAATTTGCAACGGGTTTCAAATTCTTTTAGAAACAGGGCTGCTTCCGGGAGCTATGCTCAGAAATCGTTCGCTTCGGTTTGTTTGCAAACACGTCTATCTCCGAACGGA
Source organism: Candidatus Omnitrophota bacterium (assembly GCA_016206995.1). Taxonomy (GTDB): domain Bacteria; phylum Omnitrophota; class Omnitrophia; order Omnitrophales; family Abzuiibacteriaceae; genus JACQQN01. The sequence goes on from JACQQN010000141.1 coordinate 4,163, forward strand.
AAATGTAAAAACTATTTTTACAAATCGTTTGAAGCCACGAAAACTTTTGAATATTCCAATCGCGCATGGAGAAGGAAATTATTATTGTGATTCAGAAACCCTGAAGCGACTTCAAACTGGAAACCAAATTGTGTTTCGTTATGTATCTGAAAAGGGCGCGATTAACGAAGGATCAAATCCGAATGGTTCGGTGGACTCGATTGCCGGAATCATCAATGATAAAGGTAATGTGCTTGGAATGATGCCGCATCCCGAACGTGCCAGTGAAGATATTTTAGGTTCTTATGATGGCCGCTTGATTTGGGAAAGTATTCAAACGCATCTTAATTGATATGGTTACAACTTTGGAAAATCCTACGATTACAAAGGAAATTATAGAAGCGCACGGGCTGACGGAAGAAGAGTTTGGGCGTATTTGTAAAACTTTAGGTCGTGAACCAAACATTACAGAACTCGGCATTTATTCCGTGATGTGGAGTGAACACTGTTCTTATAAGAATTCCCGCCCCATATTGAAACAATTTCCCACTGAAGGGAAAAGTCTCCTCGTGAAAGCGGGGGAAGAAAATGCAGGTTGCGTTGATATTGGAAATGGCCTCGCAGTTGTTTTTAAAATTGAAAGCCATAATCATCCGTCCGCTATTGAGCCATTTCAAGGAGCAGCGACTGGGGTCGGTGGAATTATCCGCGATATTTTTACGATGGGTGCGCGTCCCATTCTTTCGATGAATTCACTTCGATTTGGAAATTTAGACAATCCTCAGAACAAACGCTATTTAAGCGGTGTTGTGGCTGGGATTGCTCATTACGGAAATTGCATTGGAATCCCAACAATCGGTGGAGAAATTTATTTTGATGAGTTTTACAATAGAAATCCGCTTGTAAACGCATTTTGTCTCGGTGTTATTCGTCACAAAGATCTGACCAAAGGAAAAGCGTCTGGCATTGGAAACCCTGTTTATTATGTAGGTGCTACGACAGGCCGCGATGGTTTAGGTGGTGCGTCATTTGCATCACGCGAACTTACTGAAGAATCTCATGAGGATCGTCCCGCCGTCCAAGTGGGTGACCCGTTTATGGAAAAACTTCTTCTTGAGGCTTGTCTTGAGCTTGTGAAGTCAGGTGCGATTGTCGGAATGCAGGATATGGGTGCAGCAGGCTTGACATGTTCTACGTGTGAAACAGCGGCGCGTGGAAATGCTGGAATCCAAATTGATCTCGCAGAAGTGCCTCGCCGCGAAATCGGGATGACGCCCTATGAAGTGATGCTTTCAGAATCTCAAGAACGAATGCTTGTGATTGTTCAGAAGGGAAAAGAAGCCGTCGTCGAAAAAATTTTTGACAAATGGGATCTTCACGCCAAACAAATTGGTGAAGTAACTTCTTGAACGCAAATGCGGGTTTATGACAAGGGTTCGCTTGCGGCTGACATTCCAGCAAAATCGCTGACGGATGAAGCGCCAGTTTATCACCGTGAATCACAAAAACCTTCCTATCTCGCTCACGCGCGACAACTTGATTTATCAAAAGTCAAACAGCCAAAAAATTGGAACAAAGTTCTTTTGACATTACTCGATATACCATCGATTGCCTCAAAGCATTGGATTTACGAGCAGTACGACCACATGG
>JACQQN010000149.1 GCA_016206995.1 Candidatus Omnitrophota bacterium
AAAAAATCTAAAAAGCAGGGTGATTCACTAAATTCTCAACAATTTGGGTGGATTCGAAACGTATTAAATCTTAAAAATTACCCCTTGCATCAAGCTTTCTTGTATTAAAAATCAATTCCTTTTTGGGCGGGGATTTGCTGGCCGCGGAATGGATGTTTCACTTCTTTCATTTCAGTCACAAGGTCAGCCGCTTCTACAAGTTCTGGTTTTGCGTTGCGCCCTGTCAAAATCACGTGAATTTCAGCAGGTTTTGCTTGAAGTGTTTTAATCACTTGTTTGACATCGAGATAATCGTAATCAATCACATAATTAATTTCGTCAAAGATCAGAAGATCATATTTTTTACTGAATAACTTTTCTTCACAAAGTTTCCAAGCATTTTCTACCAGTCTCCGGTCACGCTCCGGATTTTGAGTGTCCCACGTAAACCCCTCACCTGCTTGAATGAGTTCAAAATCGGATCCAAACTTCTTTGCAGATTCAAGTTCGCCATATTTCCAATTCCCTTTGATGAATTGAATCATGGCAACTTTCATTCCCCAACCCAGCGCACGGAAAACAACGCCAAGCGCTGCGGTTGTCTTTCCTTTGCCATCACCCGTATAGACAAGAATCAAACCTTTTTTACGTTTGAGGATTTCGGAATCACGAATCGGTTTTGCTTGAGGAGAAGACATAGGAAATAGCGAAAGTATGGGCGTGATGAATCACGCCCTGATCATAATTACAGACATATTGTAACACCACATTAGCGGGCGCAATCAATTGCGCCCCTACGACCGGTAACCTTTTTTTACGCTTGCCACCAACCGGCATCATATTCATTGATGAACGGTTTGGTTGGAATAAAGAAAGTTGCGGTATCTATTGCGCCCGCGGTGAGTCGCACCGCTGTCCAAAAAACACCTTTCAAAGTTCCCGTAAATAAACCACCGATGTAATTGGTTTTCTCGAATTCTTTCCCAACGTTATAGGGAACTTCAAAAATACTGAAAAAAATGTTTGAAACACCGCGCCCTAATTTCTCAGCGGGGCAATTAAGGCAACCACCTTTTTTAACTTCTGGCTGAATCGTACTTGCCTGTGCTTGTTCGCTTGCAACTGTGGCAAGCGTTGCCGGCTCATCATCCGCCAAGACTACTGGCACGAAACTGATCAATAACACCATCGCTGATATCAATACTTTTTTCATGTCTCCTCCTCTAGTTCAAATGATAATTGCAAAAAGATTTGGTACCAGTTCTTATAGGGACAGGTTTATAAATTGAGCTGTTGAAACCTGTCCCTATAAGAACTGGTACCATACTCTACGACCGAATCCGAAATTGATTTAGGTACTGATAAATTTGCTTTGCCATCATATCTGCTTCGATATTAACGTTACTGCCAGCTCCTTTGGCCACAAGAGTTGTTACAGACGCTGTATGCGGAATTATAGCAACCTGAAAGGCATTCGGGTAAATTTTTTGAATGGTAAGGCTGATTCCATCTACTGCGATTGAACCCTTAGGAGCAAGACAGGGTTTGATTGAGCGCGGAGTTGCAATTCTTAAAACATAGTCATCGCCGCGCTTTAGTTTCTTTAAGATTCGCCCCGTTCCATCCACATGCCCAAAAACGAAATGTCCTCCCACGTAATCCGACAGCCTCAGGGAACGCTCAAGGTTCACCCAATCCCCTACGGAAGCTTGAGCAAACGTAGTAGCAGCAAGTGTTTCAGCAATCAATTCAACGGTAAAAGAATTCCGCAAAGTTTTAACAACCGTGAGACACACGCCACTCACTGCGATGCTTTCGCCAATACGGATTTTTTCACGCCATAGCCGCTTGGGGGCAATCGTCATTTGAAGCCCACCTCCTCTTGGTTCCGCTTGCGTGATTTTTCCGATTGTTTGAACAATTCCAGAAAACATAATTAAAAATCTCCTTGAATCACAAAATCACTTCCACATCGAACTATTGAAACATTTTTCAAGTGCCATGACTGACGGATCAAATGAACGCCCTTGCCTTCGACTGATGTTTTTGCATCGCGCCCACCGATAATTGTGGGCGCAATCACAAAATAAACTCGGTCAACTAACTGCTTCTCTAAAAAACTCGCACTAACTTCACCGCCTCCTTCAATCAAAAGGGATGTGATTCCAAGCCGCCCAAGTTTTTTCAGGAAGACCGATAAATCTAACCGGCCATTTTGCTCGGGAATTGAAAGTATTGTTGCATTTGAGTTTTGAAATTTAACAGCAACTTTTTTTAAAAACCGATCGCCACACACAAGAACCGTTGGGCTTTTCCCATGGAAAACTTTTTGTGAAGGTTTTAACTCTCCGCGAGTATCCAAAATAAAACGCCATGGCTGCCATTTTGATTTCACGTAACGAACCGTCAAAGAAGGGTTATCGCGAAGACCTGTATTTTTACCCACCACAATTCCGTCAACCCGAGACCTCAAACCATGGACAAAACGCCGGGCTTCACTCCCAGTAATCCAACGCGAATCGCCCGAGCGGCTTGCAATTTTTCCATCCAGACTTTCCGCCATTTTAAGGGTCACAAATGGTTTTTGTGAAAAAACCCATTTCCGAAACCCTTGAATTTGTTCTTCAACGTCTTTTTGAAGAACGCCAACCTGAACAGAAATTTTTTTTTGTTTTAATAATTGGATACCACGGCCGGCATGCTTCGGATTTGGGTCAAGCGCACCAACCACAACACGCCGAATTCCACTTTTTTCAATCGCCCGCGTGCACGGAGGTGTTTTCCCCCATGTGGAACAGGGTTCTAACGTTACATAAAGCGTTGCTCCTTTTGCGCGTTGCCCTGCTCGGCGAATCGCCTCGACTTCGGCATGCGGGCCACCGAAACACGCGTGATAACCTTCCGCAATCAGTTTTTTACCTTTGACGATGCACGCACCTACGATTGGATTAGGGCTTGCAAAACCTCTGCCTTGTTCCGCAAGCAAAAGCGCACGTTTCATAAATAATTCGTCAGGATAATGATTCATCATAATTTGATCGTAGGGGCGAGACTCCCTGCGGTCGCCCGGTGTATCTATGCAAACCAACGGGCAGGCACAGGGGCCTGCCCCTACAAATGTTAATTACCAACCCGCTTTGGTTCTGAGTGACTGATTTTATCAAGGACACCATTCACGAACTTTCCAGATTCAGGCTGGGAATATTTTTTGGCAACATTGACTGCTTCATTGATGGTTACTTTTGGCGGGATGTCATCGGCGTATAAAAGCTCGAAGGCAGCGAAGCGTAAGATATTTCGGTCAACCACCGCCATGCGGCTCATATCCCAATTTTCGGTATAACGAGCAATCACTTCATCGATTGCGGTTCGATGTTCAATCACCCCGGAAACAAGCCGTTCAGTAAACTCACAAATCTCGGGACTTGCGGGATAATCGTTCCAAAAATCTTGGAACGTTTGCGACAAGTCTCCAATCGTCAGATCAAGCTGATAAAGAATTTGAAGCGCATATTCGCGCGCTTGTGTTCGCTTACGCATGGCTGATAAAGAGCAACGTTTCTATTTCGGTACCAGGTACTAGAGGGACAGGTTTTTACCCTCTAGTACCTGGTACCGCATATGTAAACTGACTCAAACCTCCATTAAAATTTATTCTTGGACCACCCTTGACGTGCTTCAGAAAAAATTTGTTCAGTTGCAGTGCGATCGTTTTCTTGTTTTAATTCTGAAATAAGGTTTGTCATTTCAAGTGCCGCCTCTGCGGCTTCTCTCCCCTTATTCCCGACCTTACCTCCGGAACGCGCGATGGCTTGATCGTATGACTCAACTGTCAAAAGACCAAAACCAATCGGGATACGCTCTTCAAGCATGATACGGGCAATGTGTTCGGTCGTTGTTTGCGCAATGTGTTCGTAATTGGAAGTCTCGCCACGAATCACACAACCTAAAACAATTAATGCATCAAACTTTTTTTGGTGTGCAAACTCTCCCAAAGCAAGTGGGATTTCAAAAGCGCCAGGAACCCACGCAACTTCAATATTAGATTCTGAAACACCGGAACGCCTCAAGTGATTGAGTGCACCTTCCAAAAGTGCTTTTGTAATCACTTCATTATAACGGGACACCACAATACCTAGCCGTTTACCTGTTCCAATTAAATTTCCTTCGTGAATGTGCGCCATGTTAACAATCTCCAACGTGGCAGTCATTGCGAGCGACCGGAGGGAGCGAGGCAATCTCAGAACTTGGATTGCTTCGTCGCTTTGCTCCTCGCAATGACATTTGTGTTC
>JACQQN010000143.1 GCA_016206995.1 Candidatus Omnitrophota bacterium
ATCATAATCCACCTGAGTTGAACCGCTGCTTTCAGGCAATTTTCGTGCGATTGTATCAACCAGTTCAGCAATTCCCTGTCCTTGAGCAGTCGAGATTTTAATTAACTGATCATAACCAAGCTTGTAAAACTGATCGGCATCGCTATAAAGTTCGTGATGATCCAACTTATTAACAACTACAATAACTTGTTTTTTCCTTGTTCGCAGCTTCTGAGCAAATAACTCATCCTGTGGATGTATTCCGCCTTTACCATCACACACAAACAAAATTATCTTTGCGTCATGAATTGCTTTTTCGACTTCGCGGTTGATTTCATTGCGGAAGAGCACTTCTTTCTCAAACGAAAAACCGCCGGTATCCATCAAACGAAATGAACCACTTTTATGGCGGATGGTTGTACCGATGCGATCGACAGTTGTGCCATGCTCCGGTTGAACAATGGCAAGCTGCCTTCCGGCGATGCGATTAAAAAGAGAAGATTTGCCAACGTTGGTTCGGCCAACAATGGCTACAAGCGGCAGATTGGCTTCTGATTTACGAAGAGTTTGTGGTTGTTTTTGCATGGTTGAGCCGCTTCATCTCGCGCAAAATATAGACGATTCCTGAAGCAACTGTCAAGCCAGCCGTGATCAACCAAAATAGAACTGCTAACCGATTTTGAAGCAAAATAATCAAAATAGTAGCCATTTGAAAGAAGGTTGTGATCTTTCCCAACACATTTGGGTTAACTTTGACAGATCGAGTTGTAACAAAAACAACGGCAAGCCCTCCAAGAATAAAGATATCTCGAAAAATAACAATAATGACGACCCAAAGCGGTGGTTTCAAAGGTAGCGAAGAGACGCTGAGCCCGATAAATGCTGAGATCAAAAGAAGTTTATCAGCGAGAGGATCTAAAAAGGTTCCAAGTTCGGACCCCATTTTCCATTTCCGAACGATAAAACCGTCAAGCGCATCGGTCACGCTAGCGAATAAAAATACAGAAAATGCAATCCACCGATAATAATCGTGATCAACTTGGTAGTAAATCAGCGCTGTAAAAAAGAATGGAACTAAGAAAACTCTTAATAATGTGATGTAATTAGGAAGTGTCACGCTAGTGAATGGCGGCGTTTAGTTCTTTTTGAATTTTTTGATCGGAGTGTTCAACAGTTTCTGCGCCCGCACCCACTTTGACTGACACAATTTTTGAAACGCCCGCTTCTTCCATTGTCACTCCATAGAGTGAATCCGCCATGCTAATGGTTTTTCTGCTATGAGTCACAATAATAAACTGTGTATTCTCAAGAAACTCGCGCACGACTGTGACAAACCGTTCATTATTTGCTTCGTCTAAAGGAGCATCAATTTCGTCGAGCACACAAAACGGTGAGGGTTTAATCTTGAATAGAGCAAAGAGTAAAGCGATCGCCGTAAGTGCTTTTTCCCCGCCCGAAAGCAAGCTGATGTGTTGCGGTTTTTTGCCGGGCGGTCTTGCAACGATATCGAGCCCAGAATCAAGTGGATTTTTTTCATCCAGCAAAACAAGATCAGCTTCACCACCTTGAAATAAGGTTCTAAAGTAAGCGCGAAACATTTCCCGTACCTTCGCAAGTGTTTCTTCAAACAATTGCTTGGTTGTGCGGTTAATTTTTCGAATTGCCTCAAGCAAACTCTCCTTGGAATTTTCCAAATCCTTTTTCTGTGTACTCAGAAAATTGTATCGTTGTTTTGTCTCTTCATATTCCTCAATGGCAAGCAAATTTACTGTTCCGCATGTTTCAACTTTCTTTTGTAATTCATGAATAGTTTCATCAATCGCTGCTGGATCAATATCGGATTTCGGTTGTTTGATCAGTTCATTCTCTTCTAGTGTAATATGGTATGAATTGCGGACTCGTTCAATTGCCGTATTCTTTTGAAAGTCTAATTCCATCACTCGTTTGTCTGAGGAATGTAGTTCGTTCCGGGTGTGTTCGATGTTTTTAAGCGATTGGTTCCGTTCTTGCTCGAGAGCTGACTTCGCCGTAATGCTTAAGTTTCGTTTTTCTTTTCGCTGTTCCGCCACTGTGCTCGCAGAAATTAACCTATTTTGCAAGTCGTTTCCATCTCTGTGTAATTGAAGGCTTGCAGATTCTAGTTTAGCAATTCGCGCTTCTAACATGGTTTGATCGCTCTCTAACGTCATTAATCGCTTTTGATGCTCGGACTCATTCGTTTGCATCATGGTAATCGATTCTGAAAGCCGTCGTTCTGTTTCCGCGTGGTTTTCTAATTGTGTTTTGACGCGCGTAAAATCGATGACATGCTCTTCTCGCACTTTTTTCTGATCTTCAAGCCATTTTGTTTCATCGTGCAAGCGACTACTCATCTCCTTTTCTTCTTGGGTAAGGTACTCTAGTTGGGAGGTTGATTCTTCACGGTGTTTCTGATTTTCAAGTTCTGTAATTACAAATTCTTGCAAGTCCTTTGAATAAATTTCAATTTCTTCTCGATGGTGCATTCGCTTAGTTTGTAGCGTTCTAAGCCCTGCTTCGACGCGCTCGATTTGAAGTTTAAGTTCAACCGTTTGATTCCCCGCTTCTTTTAAAGTTGTTTCTGTGATTAACAACTCAGATTCGAGGCGTTCTTTCTGACAATTTTCTTGGTTCAACAATGTTTCAAATTTAGCTAATTCTGTGAGAAGATTTGTTTTTTCTTTTTCGCGCAACTTGAGATCTTGAATCGGGGTCGGAGAACCGTTTCTGAATGTCATTTGAAATCCCGGACCCAAACAAACGCCGTGAGACGACACAAGTCGCGCGCGGTCTGCAAGACGTGCACATTCGCTTGCATTACTTTCATTGATTTCACTTACCACGTAAACATTCCCAAGCAAGTGAGTGAATAAACCTTCATAACCATTTTTTACTTTGATCACATCTAAGAGACGCTTTTTGATAAGTTGATGCTGCAATAACGATGGTTCTGCAACTGGAATTTTCACGCGATCTGCCTCATCACGAATTAAAATCGATGCTTGATGGTGCCCTCCGGATTGAATGTGACCCAAAAGGTTGGCTGCGCTTTGAGCTGTTGGCATCACAACTGCTTTTGAAAATTCAGCGAGCGCTGCCGCAGCTGCCACTTCATAGCCTTCGTCAATCTCAAGCAAATCAAGGAGTGCCGAAACTGTTTCGCTCTCATATTTATTTTGCTTGGTTAAAATTTCTTTAACACTTGCAAAACCAGCTCCGTCTAGCTTATTAAATAACTCGAGTCGGTGATTTAACTCAGATCGTTTTTCACGGTAAAGGCTTAGATTGGATAGAGCAGCGCGTGATTCTGAAAAAATTCTATCTTTTTCCTGCAAAAGTTGATCCAGGTTGTTTTGTTGATCTGTGAGTTTCAAACGAAGTTTAGCAATTTCAATAGTTAACTTTTCTTCATCTTGTTGAATCACGATTGATTCCTGCTCTAACTTTGCAATAGCATCTGAAGCATGTTTTTTACGCTCTTCAAGAGCCTGCTCGGAAATTGCAAGTTGATGAAGTCGGTTCCTAAGTTGTGTTAATTTTGAGGCAAGTTCAAAACTTTGTTCTTGATGCTGAAAAACAGCTAGTGCTTTATCATTCACCAGCTTATGCAACTGGGCAAGGTGCGCTTCAACATCTTTCTTGGTTTGTTCAAGAGTACTCCGCGCATTCGATAGGGTTACTAACTCCTCGCTTTTAACCAACATCTCTTGCTTTAAGCGAGCGCAAACCTCTTGAATTTCTTTAATCTCTTCATTGTTTTTATCGATCAAAGTTTTTGTTTCATGAAACCGCTCGCGGGTTGTTTCGCGTTCACGCTGCGTTGAAATCAGTTTTTGTTCGTATTGGATACGTTCCTGTTCAGCTTGAAAAAATTCGCGCTCCAGTGTTTCCCATTCAAATTGCGCGGTTTGATACTTACTCTCAATATTCGCGAGCGTTTGCTGTTCCACTTCCAATTTTTGTTGGCAGGCTGCACGTTCATTCAGTAATTCATTTTTTGTTTGTTCTAACTGAAAAAGCGCAATTGAAAGCTTGGTCAATTCAAGTGATTTTAGTTTTTCAAAGTAAACTTTATATTGCTCGGCGCGGCGGGCCTGACGTTCTGCGTATTTAATATTGCGTTCCACCTCAGAAACAATATCGTTCAACCGAAGTAGATTTTGTTCGGTTTGCTCAAGCTTTCGAATTGCCTCGTCTTTCTTTACCTTGTATTTTGAGATTCCCGCAGCTTCTTCAATTAAAAATCGGCGCTCCTCAGCTTCAGCGCTCAAAATATAGTCAATTCGCCCTTGCTCAATCATGGAATACGAATTTGAACCAATTCCAGTGTCAAGAATTAGATTTTGGATATCTTTCAAACGACAAGCTGTTTTGTTGACAAGGTATTCACTTTCGCCAGAACGGTAAAGTCGGCGCGTGATGGAGACTTCGTCGAATTCGATGGGAAGCGCATGATTGGTATTGTCAATCGTTAAGGTGACCTCAGCAAAATTGATTGGTTCCCTAAAATCGGTTCCTTGAAAAATAACATCTTCCATCCGTGATCCACGCAACATTTTAGCACTTCGCTCGCCCAACACCCATCGAATGGCATCAGAAATGTTACTTTTTCCACATCCATTTGGTCCAACGATGCATGTCACGCCTTTTTCAAAAATGATCTCGGTTTTCTTTGCGAAGGATTTGAAACCGCAAACATCTAATTTTTTAAGGTGCATGCTACTTCCTTCTTTTATATGGCCAGCTGATATACTGCTTAAAATATCGTCTCTTTAATTGAAAGCTTGATAGAAATTGACTTGTTCGAAGGCTGAGGATCTCTACGGGAAGATTATTCAAACTGCTTAAAACAAATAGTGGCATTGTGTCCGCCAAAGCCAAGTGAATTCGACAAAGCGACACGAACTGTTGCCCGCCTTGCTTCATTTGGAACATAATCCAAATCGCAATCCGGATCGGGATGTTTGTAGTTAATCGTCGGCGGTACAATTCCCTCTTTAATCGCAAGGACAGTAAAAATTGCTTCAACTCCGCCAGCCGCTCCAAGAAGATGGCCTGTCATTGATTTGGTAGAACTCACCATTACCTTTTTGGCATGCGACCCTAGAGCTTTTTTGATGGCAATTGTTTCAACCTTATCATTGAGAAACGTAGAGGTTCCATGTGCGTTGATGTAGTCAATTTGCTCTGGCTTCACGCCTGCTTCTTTCATGGCGCGGATCATACATCGCGAGGCGCCATCACCCTCGGGGTCCGGTGCCGTCATGTGAGTAGCATCTGAAGTCATACCATAACCAATGATTTCAGCGAAAATGTGTGCATTCCGTTTAAGTGCGTGTTCTAATTCCTCAAGAATCACAACACCGCAACCTTCCCCCATAACAAATCCATTTCGCGTTGCATCAAATGGCCGCGAAGCTGTTTTTGGCTCATCATTGTAAGTGCTGAGGGCTTTCATAGCATCGAACCCACCAAAACCAAGCGAGGTAATACAAGATTCCGTACCACCAGCAATCATTACCATGGCTTCCCCACGCTGGATAATCTTAAAAGCATCTCCGATCGCATGCGATCCGGTTGCGCAAGCTGTCGCAACACAATTATTGGGTCCTTTAAAACCATATTGGATTGAAATTTGTCCTGGCGCCATGTTTACAATTAGCATTGGAATCAAAAATGGAGATATCCGCTCTGGACCCTTCTCGAGAAGAATTTTATGCTGTTCCTCGATGGTTCGCAGCCCGCCAATACCAGAACCAACTAAAACACCAATTTCGGAAAGATTTTCTTTGGATAGATCAAGTTTTGAATCGTCCAATGCCATTCGGGCACCTGCAAGTGCTAACTGCACAAAACGATCTGTTTTCTTAATTTGCTTCAGCGGGACATATTTCGGCGCATCAAAATCGCTTACTTCGGCAGCAACCTGTGATTTGAAATGAGACGCTATCTCTTGAGGAATCTGTGTCAATCGACCAGTACCACTGATGCCTTTAATAACGTTGTGCCACGATTTTTGTGCGGTGTTACCAACAGGCGTTACGGCGCCGACGCCTGTGATTACGACGCGAGATTTCATGATGATTTTTGAACTACTGGGAAGAAAGATAGGAGTGATCGCCGCTTATTTCGTCGAACACTTTTCTTCAATATACTTAATGGCATCGCCGACAGTTTGAATTTTCTCAGCATCTTCGTCAGGAATCTCAATTCCGAACTCTTCTTCAAGCGCCATGACGAGTTCTACGGTATCGAGAGAATCCGCACCTAAATCGTCGACAAACGAAGCTTCTGGAGTAACTTCTTCTCTTTTTACCCCAAGTTGTTCAACGATAATATCTGTAATTTTATCTTGTACGGCCATTATTTATCCTCCTTGATTATGTCAACATACCGCCACATACTTGGATTACCTGACCACTGATATAACCTGCTTCATCGGAAGCTAAAAACAACGCCGCATTTGCGACATCTTGAGGGGTTCCGAGCCTCCCCAATGGAATCTGACTTTGCAACTCTTGCTTAATCTCGTCTTTTAATTTATCGGTCATTGCTGTTTGGATAAATCCAGGCGCAATCGCGTTCGCCGTGATTCCTCTTTTACCAAGCTCTCTTGCCGTTGTTTTTGTCAACGCAATCACACCGCCTTTAGACGCTGCATAATTGGCTTGGCCAGCATTTCCCATAATTCCAATAATTGACGCGATATTCACAATTCGTCCACTACGTTGTTTCATCATCGCTTTTGCGACTACTTTTGTGAACAGAAAAACGCTTTTCAAATTAATTGAAAGAACAAGATCCCAATCACTTTCACTCATCATTACAAGCAATTGGTCGCGTGTGACCCCCGCGTTGTTGACAAGTATATCGATGCGACCTTTAGTGTCAAGCGTTTTTTTAACAGTTTCTTCAACTTGGTTTGCATTTGCAACATCACACACAAAAGCAAGCGAATCTTTGCCTGTTTTTTGCAAAATTTCAGTACGTGCTTCTTGCAAAAGCTCCTCCCGAACATCACAAAGGACTGGTAGCGCTCCTGCTTTTGCAAAAGTTAATGCGATTTCTTTTCCAATGCCGCGACCGCTTCCGGTAATCAACGCAATTTTATTATCCAAACTTAACATGCTTTTTCCTCCATAGTTTTTATAAGTTCAAGAATATCTGCTTCAGTCTCGATGGCGCTAACCGAAAAACCAACATTATTGCGCTTCGCAAGGCCTTTCAAAACTTTACCTGGTCCAATTTCAAATGCTTGCCGAACCCCTAGAGCACCTAAAGTTTCCATTGTTTTAACCCATTGCACAGACTGTGTGACTTGGCGCCCCAGAAGCGCTTTGATTTTTTCAGGATCTTGTTCTACCTTCCCAGTAACATTCGGAATAAAAGCAGTTTTTGGTTTTTGAATTTGGGTTCTTTGAAGGGTTTGGCCAAGACTCTCTTGCGCAGAGCGCATCAATTTTGAATGAAAAGCTCCGCTCACTTTAAGGGGGATTGCTTTTCCACCCTTTTCCTTCGCTACTTCACAAGAGCGTAACACCGCTTCCTGCGTTCCTGACATCACGATTTGTCCTGGCGCATTAATGTTAGCGATTTGCGCTCCAGCCTGATTTTCAACCGCAACACAATTTTCCAATGTTAATCCTAAAATAGAAGCCATGGTGCCTGGGTTTTCTTTTGTGGCGCGCGCCATTAATTCCCCACGTTTCCTTACCAAACGAACACCATCTTCAAATTGCAAGGCACCACAAGCTACAAGCGCTGTAAATTCACCAAGACTCAAGCCACAAACTACGCTGGCAGTGAAATCGGGTCGTAGCGATTGGATTGCAGATAAAATAGCCATACTCGTAACAAATATTCCGACTTGTGCATTGGCTGTATCTGTTAAAATCTCTTCGGGTCCATCAAAGCATAATTTGGAAATCGAGAAACCTAAAATTTGATCAGCTTGATCAAATATTTTTTTTGCGGGTGAAAATGCACTGTAAACTGATTTGCCCATCCCCACATACTGCGCGCCTTGTCCAGGAAATACAAATGCGGTTGTTTCCATTGAGGGTCACCAACGAATTGCGCAAGAACCCCATGTTAACCCGCCGCCGAAAGCGACCAGAATAACATTTTGGCCTTTTTTGATCATACGAAACTTATCTGCTTCATAAAGTGCTACGACCGTTGATGCAGCAGACATATTCCCATAGCGATCTACATTTACAAATACTTTTTCATTCGGAATTTTTACTCGTTCAGCAACCGCATTTAGAATACGCAAATTGGCTTGATGCGGAATCAAACAATCGATTTGTTCGGTGCGGATATGAGCCAGTTCGCAAACTCGGTGAATTGCTTCTTCCATTGTGCGTACCGCAAGTTTAAAAACTTCAGCACCTTCCATTTTTAAGAACTGCAAACCTTCCGCTATATTCTTTTCATTCACTGGAAGCGCTGACCCTCCTGCGGGCACCTTTAATATGTCAGAATAATTTCCGTCGGAACCAATATGTGTTGCTAGGATTTGGTGCCCTTCTAACGTCGGCCCCACAATTGCAGCGCCAGCTCCATCGCCAAAAAGAACACACGTGGAACGATCTTTCCAATTAACAAATGACGAAGTAATTTCGGAACCGACGACTAAAATATATTTATAAAAACCAGACTGGATGTAAGCTTCGGCAACCGATAGCGCAAACACAAAACCTGAGCACGCGGCAGAAAGATCAAAAGCGGGACAGGTTGCACCAATTTTTTTCTGAACCATGCAACCCGTTGATGGAAAACTCATATCTGGAGTCACGGTTGCCACAATAATTAAGTCTAGCTCTGTTGGTTTAAGTCCTGATTTTTGCAAAGCCTCCCGAGCTGCTTCAACGCCAAGATCACTTGCAGCGACACCAGGTTCGGCAATCCGGCGCTCGCGGATACCTGTTCGTGTCCGAATCCACTCATCGCTCGTATCGACTATTTTTTCAAGATCAAAGTTTGTAAGAACTTTCGGTGGAAGGCCTGCCCCTAAGCCAAGAAAACCGACGTGTGTTTTTTTCATTTGAGCCAATTAAGCTCTTCAGAATCTTTAGGGGGCGTGGGTAGTGAAGGCGGTGTAGGGTTAGAGGAAACAGTTCCAGCTGTTTTGGATTGGGATTCTGACCCATTCGGTGTTGTTCTGTGGTTCCGGTTTGTAATTTCCTCGACAATCCGATCATTGATTTGAAATTCGACCATGTTTGCGCCAACACGAATTGCATTACGAATTGCTTTTGCGGAAGAAATCCCATGTCCAATAATGACAGGACCGCTCACGCCAAGCAAAGGTGCGCCACCGGCTTCTTCATAGTTCGTTTGTCTCCGAATCGACTGAAAAGCGTGCCGACATAAAAATGCACCCACTTGCGCCAGATAATCTTTTTTGATTTCATTTTTAACCAACCGGACAAAAACTTCAATCACACTCTCAATCATTTTCAAAATGACGTTTCCAACAAATCCGTCGCAGACAATGCAATCTGCTTTTCCGCCGAAAAAATCACGACCCTCGATATTGCCTATGAAATTAATTCCAGAATCCCGAAGCAAGCGATAGGTTTCTTGCAATACCTCAGTTCCCTTTGATTCTTCTTCGCCAATATTCAAAAGACCGACCGCAGGTTTTTTCTTCTTAAGAAGGTAGCGAACATAAATTTCACCCATGATGGCATACTGAAACAAGTGTTCGGGTGCTGGGTTAATGTTTGCACCAACATCAATTGCCAGCGAGATTCCATGAAGAGTTGGAAATGTAATTGCAATCCCTGGCCGTTTAATGCCTGGCAACAACCCTAAATTGAGCGTTGCTGCGGCAACAACCGCTCCGGTATTCCCTGCGCTAATAACTGCGTCCACTTCTTTTCGGCGCAAAAGGTCAATACAAACCGCCAGCGACGAATCTTTCTTTTTCTTGATTGCGCGGACGGGTGATTCCCCCATATCAATGACTTCGGAGGCGTGATGAACTGCAATACGGCCACCAGGAATTTTATGTCGGTTTAATTCACGTTTAATGGCTGCTTCTTTCCCAACAATGACAATTTCCTGAATGTCAGGAAAACTAATGGCAGCTTCAACCGCACCTTCTACGACTGTTTGTGGGGCGTAATCACCGCCCATTCCATCAACTGCGATTTTCATGATTCTTTCTGATCGGACTTCGATTTGACTTTAATGGTCATGACCTGTTTACCCCCATAAAAACCACAATGCGAACAAATTCGATGCGGCATGATTGCAGCGCCACAGTTTGTACATTTTGAAATTGATTTCAATTTTAGAAAATCATGCGCACGCCGCGTACGTGTTCTTTGATTCGAATGCCTTCGTTTTGGATTTGGCATGAAAAATCTCCTTAACTCCGTTTTTGATTAAATAAACCCCGTAACTTTGAAAAAGGGTGACCCGCAGCTTGCAAACGACAACTGCACGTTTCAATATTAAGATCTACCCCACAATTGGGGCAGAGACCTTTGCAACCCGCATTACATAAAAACCTCTCAGAATGCGATAGAATCAATACATCACGAATATCATCCAACATATTTACTTCAGTAACATCTTTAATATCATAATTAAAATCAATTGGCTCTTGGATATTTTCCTGAACTGTTTTTAAGCAACGCGCGCAGGTGTGTTCAATTTGGCGCTCGACAACTCCATGAAATGTCAAAACATGCAGCGCTTTTTGTGCAATTCCCTTCACCACAATTTTTCCTGCATAACGCAAATCGACATATTCAATGTCAAGCACTTTTGGCTCTAAGGTTTCAGCAATTGATTCGGCAATTCCATCTTTCAAACGAGTAATGTCTATAATCATAATTATATCTCAAATTTTTTGCGTAACATCTCACCCACAAACTTAGGAACAAATTTCTGGAGATTTCCACCATACCGGGCAATTTCTTTGACAAGTCTCGACGACAAATACAAGTGAGTTTCCGAAGGCATTAAAAAAATTGTATCAATATCCTTTGCAAGCGTCCGATTAGTCAACGCCATTTGAAATTCATAATCAAAGTCAGAGGTAGCTCGAAGTCCCCGTATGATTGTTTTAATCCCATTTTTCCTTGCATAATCAACGATCAAACCATCGAAAACACGCACCGATATACCTCGCTTACCTCGCAAAGCTTTTTTGACCATTTCCAAGCGATCTTCCGTAGAAAAAAGAGGTGTTTTTTCCTGGTTAGAGGCAATCGCGACATGAACCTCTCCAAAAATATGAAGAGCTCGGTCGACGAGATCCATATGTCCATAAGTCAACGGATCAAAACTTCCAGGATAAAGCGCTTTTTCCTTCATGTTTTACTGTTCCCAGCTTTTTCTCCCGCAATCAAGAACCCAATCATTGCCTGTCCAATTACTCTTTCTTGGGCGGATTGAAAGGATGCCAATTTCTCAGGCAACTCCTCATGTGGGGATCTTTGGTATATAATTTTTCCAAAGGGTTTGACTATATCAAAACACTCTATGAGACGCAATACTTTTTTGATAAACCCTTTATTGAAAGGAGGATCAAGAAATATCAAGTCAAATTTAAGGCCTTGTTTATGAATTCGTCGCAATGCTTGGATCACCGCCATTTGATAGATTTTGGTTTGATCACGACGGATTCCAAGTGATTGCAAATTCTTTCGAATGACTGAACAAGGTCCTTCTTCGGAATCTACAAAATAAACAATAGCAGCGCCCCGGCTTAAAGCCTCAAGCCCTAAACTGCCGCTTCCGGCAAAAAGGTCAAGCACCCAAGCACCTTCAGGTGCACCGCCCAAAATATTAAAAACAGTTTCTTTAATGCGATCCATCATAGGGCGAGTTTTTTTTGTCTTGGGAAACTGAATGATTCTTCGCTTGAAACTTCCGCCAATAATTCTCATCGTTTAATTAATTTCCCGCCGAAGTAATTGATGTCTTGAATCAACCAGCATGGAATCGTTTGCTAAAATTTTTTTCGCTTCTTCCCTAGCTTGGATGAGGACTTTACTATCTCGAACCATATCGGCGAGCCGAAAAGGCACCCAACCGCTTTGGCGCGATCCAAAAAACTCACCTGGCCCACGTAACTTTAAATCTTCTTCCGCGATCATAAACCCATCGTTTGTTTGTGTCATAATCTGAAGTCTTTGCCTTGCTTCATCAGTTTTAGGGTCTGCAATCAAATAACAAACCGATTCTTTTACACCCCTCCCAATCCGCCCACGAATTTGGTGGAGCTGCGAAAGGCCAAATCGATCTGCATGCTCAATCAGCATCATGGTTGCGTTTGGATTATCGATGCCTACTTCGATAACGGATGTTGTTACAAGGAGTTTTAATTTACAAGATTGAAAATCACGCATCACTTGATCGCGCTCATCTTTAGCGAGTTTTCCATGAATCAACCCGATTGGGATCGATTTAAATTGGTTGTCCTTTAAACGTTCATATTCTTGTTTCGCTGCCTGCAGGTCAAGCTTTTCTGTTTCTTCGATAATTGGAAATAAAATATATGCTTGCTCACCCGTTTCTAAGATTCTTTTTTTGATAGTTTCAATCACTTGTTTTTTCTTGCTGCTCGGCACTTGGATGGTCTGGATTGGTTTCCGTTCTTTTGGAAGCTCACGAATTGTTGAGATGTCTAAGTCGCCATACAAAGTAATTCCTAAGGTTCTCGGAATTGGCGTTGCCGACATGATGAGAAGGTGCGGTCTTGGATCGTGAGCAAGTAATTTGGCGCGTTGCCTGACGCCAAATTTATGCTGTTCATCAATAATCACGAGTCCAAGATTTCTGAAATTAACAGACTCTTGTAGTAAAGCGTGAGTACCAATCAAAATATTCAGTTTACCGGTCTGAAGCTCCTCCAAGATTTTTGCACGTGTTTCCACATTTACACTTGCTGTTAAAAGACCGATTTTTGTCGCATAATTTGAAAGAACTGCACGCAAAGTGGTCGCATGCTGTTCGGCTAGAATTTCAGTAGGGACAAGAAC
>JACQQN010000144.1 GCA_016206995.1 Candidatus Omnitrophota bacterium
CAAATACATCGCCTTGGGGCACCTTCAGTTGTTTTGGGTGCGCGAGTGACGCAACGCCACCAGCTTCACGAATCATTTGGATTGCGTCTTTGCTGGTAACTGTCCGCTTATCGATATAAGCAGAACAACCTCTTCCTAAATATTTTTTGAACGCCTCTTCGTGGCTTTTGACAAAACCTTTTTCCACCATTACTTTTGCAAAATGCGGCCGCCCAATTTGATCTCCGCCGGATACTTTTTCAACTTCTTCAAGCGTGATCGCGAACCCCAGTGCGTTCAAACGCTCAATAATTTTTGGGTTCCGGTGCCGCCTTGCTTCTTGAACTGACTCAAGCCCTTTGAGTAAATCTTTGTTCTCAATATCAACAAAATAACCAAGAATATGCATCGTTCCCGGCTCAAAAATAACGCTTATTTCAACGCCTGGGATTACTTCCACGTCATGTTCATTCCCAGCTCTTTGAGCTTCTTTAATTCCGCTCACGGTGTCATGATCGGTAAGTGCGATACAAGAAAGTTCTTTTGATCGCGCGCGCGCCACAAGTTCCGTTGGGGTCAACGTACCATCCGAATGGGTTGTATGCATATGCAAATCAATCCTTCGACGCATCCCGCCGCTTCGTTGCGAAACAAAGAGCGAGATTTGCTCAGGATTGTCCTGAGCGAGCGAAGCGAGTCGATGGGCAACCCGTTTGAGCTGGCTAACTGGCATGAGCAAGTTCCTCGGTGGTGACATAACCAAGTTCTTCGAGCTTGCGCAAAACTTTTTCTGCGGATTGTTCTGGTGTTTCCTTGTCGGTCTCACAAACAACTTCGGCGTGCAGCGGTTCTTCGTAAGGATCATCAACTCCAGTAAAACCTTTGATTTCACCCGCAAGCGCTTTTTTGTAAAGCCCTTTTGCATCACGTTCGACACAGGCATCTAGGGAGCACTTCGTGAATACTTCAACAAAATTACCAATGAGACTACGATTCTCATCCCGAACAGCACGATAAGGAGAAATTGCGGCGGCAATTGCGACCACATCATTTCGTGTCAGAAGATGACATACAAAACCAATTCTCCGAATGTTGGTATCACGATCTTCCTTTGAGAATCCAAGACCTTTGCTTAAATTGGTACGGACAACATCGCCGTCTAACATCTCTACTTTTCGCCCCATTCTTTTGAGCTTTTTTTCAATGATTCTTGCAATTGTGGATTTCCCGGCTCCCGAAAGCCCCGTAAACCAGATCGTTACTCCTTTAGACATTGCTCCTCCTTAAAATTAAAAGTTTCTACGAAAAATACCGACTTTCTTGCGCAGGCGCTTTTCTCTCTGGGAATGGGAAGATTTTTACTGCCTTAAATTGATAACTACCCACCAAACAACGACTTAGATAAAGCTTCTCACGCATGAAGAAGCTTATAATAATGCCTGAACTTCCGATTGTCAACCCAACCCTTAAAAGGGTATTTAAATCAAGTGTTACGCTACTTTATAGAAATCCATCAAGGGCGAATCATGCGAGCCGCCAGAAGGCTTGCTTCAAATAAAATCCAAAGAGGAATGGCAAGCAAACATTGACTTAAGGGGTCTGGCGATGGAGTGACAAGTGCAGCAAAGATAAAAATGAGGATGATCGCATAAGGCCTGATACGCGCAAGTTGTGAGACAGTAACAATTCTCAATTTGACGAGGCCAATCAAAAATAAAGGCATCTCAAAAGCAAGCCCAAACGCAACGCCCATCCATACAACGAAATTTAAGTATTCGCTAATCGAGATCATGGGAAGGAGTTCTGGCGTTGAAAATTTCAAGAAAAAACGCATGGTAGTTGGAACAACGGCAAAAAGAGCAACGCTTACGCCGGCAAGTAAAAGAAAAACGGATGAGATGAGTAAGAAGAGAAACGCTTTTTTCTCCTTCTTGTATAAACCTGGGACAACGAAAAGCCAAACTTCCGCTAGCAAAAGCGGAGCCGCAAGAAAAAAACCACCCCAAAAAGAAACTTGAAGTTTCACTAAAAAAGCATCATAGGGAGATAAAAAATAAGCTTTTTGAGAGAGCTCGGTTAAAGGCTTGATTAAGAAAGAAATGATCGTGTCGGAAAAAAAATAAGAAAAAAGTATGGTTGCAATAAGGAGACCAACTGAAAAGAAAAGGCGCTGTCTTAATTCTTCAAGATGGCCCCAAAATGTTTCTATTTCTTCTTCAACTTTGAATTCCGTTTGATTCATTCCCGCGCTTTCTTGCTTGAAAGCAAAAAGCCCTCTTTTAAGAGGGCTTTTGATTGGTTCTGGCAACCTTTAGAAACCGGTGTTACGCCTGAGCAAAAACCTCCCGCGCGACGATTCCAACAACGCCGAGCGCTACCGCATTTTCGCCAAAAGCCGATGGAATAATTTTCACTTGGCTCGAAGCTTCCTCTACTGCCCATTCTTTGACTGTATTTTTGATGGCGTCCAAAAGTGGCGCGCCACAATCTTCGATACCGCCTCCAATAACCACAATTTCCGGGTTTAGCAAATTAATCAAAAAAGCAACTTTTCGGCCAAGCATGGTGGCTCTTTCCTCAACCACACGAAGCGCGAGAGCATCTTTTTCCTTGCACCCCTTTACCACTTCTCGAAAAGTAATTTTGGAGGCATCGCCCTGAACATAGTCTTTGAGCGTCGAGGTGGATCCTTGTTGAATCAATTCCTTCGCGCGCGCCGTCATTCCCAAATCCATTTCCCAGCGGCCGAGAGCGCTCGACATCACTGCAATGTCTTCTTTGGGAGCTTGTATACTTGAAATACCTAGTTCCCCAGCAGCACCGGTTGCACCTCTATAAATTTCGCCATTAATCAAAACGCCTGTCCCCACCCCAGAAAACATGTACAACATATGCCGCACATCCCGATCCAAACCGAGCCATTTTTCACCCAACACCGCGGCGTTTGCATCATTTTCAACAAAGGTGGGAATGTTCAGACGTTTTTCAAATGTATCTTTAATTGAGAGGCAAACTGAGATGTCCTTCTCGCCAAGACTTTGCGGCCAGCGGATGGTTCTTCCCTTTTCATCAATAATTCCAGGAACGCCGACGCCGACGCCGACAATTTTTTCTTTGTCGACTTCGGACTTTTCGATGATTTCAACTGCGAGATCGACCATTTTGTGGATCACAGCTTCTGAATTCTCGGGGAGGCGTTCGCGTTTGATTTCGGCAATCACATTAATTTCGAGATCCACCAAAACGGCAACCATGCTTAACATATTCAAGCCAACGCCAACGATGTAACCCGCCTTTGGATTCAACTCAACCAAAACCGGCTTTCGGCCACCTGTCGATTCGTCGAGTTCGCCTTCTACTACCAAACCCTTCTTGATGTAGTGGCTGACATAATTCGACACCGTCACAATATTAAGCTCGGTGATTTTTGAGATGTCCGTTCGCGAAATGGGCCCGTTCTTACGAATGACCTCAAGAATTGACAAATTCTTCCGCTCCTTGTCCGTCAAGATGCGGTCTTTGAGCATTTGCTTAATCACGGCACCCTCCTTGCTAATGGTTTTTCCGACCGTTAGCATTTATGAATACTCCATTCTTGTCTCCCCTGACTTAATCACTGCTGCCAGAGAACGCGAATCAATCTTTTCTTTACACTAATTTCAGGTTGTTTATTCAGTAGAAAATCGGACGTTATCGACGAAAATCGTTCCTGTTTTTGGATTGGAATTAATGTCGTCAAAAACAACCACGAATTCCGAAAGTGCGCTCCAATCGGTCACGCGGCGAAACCGTTCAAATGGAATTGAAAATTCCTGCCACTGATCGGTAATTCCTGAAACGATATAAGGGGATGAAACACCATCCGGACCTTTTAATTCGATTTTCACCCGAGGCGAAAAACCTTTTTCGGCATCTCCCTTCATGTAAAAATTGAGGGTATTGTATTGCGTAGCGTCAAAACCATTTAACTTCATCCAGAAACCGTTATAGGCTGGGTTGGCTGAATCAACATCATAATCAAGCCGAATAGCGTAACCCGTGGAATCGCCAGCAGCATCATTTGATTCAAAACTCAACTTACATCCTTGTGTTTCATCGTTCGGATCTTTGTCCCACGCGCCGAAGTCCCCCCCCACGTTATTTGGTTTGTCGCCCGTGTTGAAATCGGCAACAATCATACCGCCTGTACCAGTGGCTGGCGCAACAGCGGGTGGCTGCACAGGCGCTTCAGCAAAAAGAGTGGCTGTGCTAATAGAAATGCCTAAAATTGAAACTAATGCGATTAAATATCTGTGATTGATGTCCATGTTTTTCTCCTCTCCCGTTTTTAATTGAACCCTAATACTGCAAAAGAACGATGCGTTCGACAAAACATCTTACTCAAAAAACTGTTCCTCTCGAAGCAACTCTTCTCCCCATTTACCAATAAGATCTTGATGGAATCGCTTGCGGATGGATCCGCTTTCTAAATAATTTGCAATTGCAACAAGGGTCATTCCGTGATCGAGTGCTAAATATTGTATATTTACCCGATTACGCGAAACATCCACCGAATCGTAAAATCCATAAGGACCGTAGATGCTGGGATAAAGCGCTATCATTTTTCTCAAGTTCTGAACCACTTCTTCGGGCTTCACCTCAAGAGCAAGAATTGATGCATAGGGAGCAATCACGCCTTCTTCCGGATAGCCCTTTGCCGCAATTTCTTTCACGCCAAATTCCCGGTATGACCATTGTTTTCCATTCAGAACTGCTGCCGGCGCAATACCCCAGACAGGGTATCCCTTTTTCCGTGCATATTCAATGTGCGCTTCGGCTGCCGCCAAATTATTACGGCCAAGGCCTTTTCGCGCAAGCCTCGATTCGTCAATCAATAAAGTTGGCGCTAAAAATTCAAAGAGCGACCCGCCCCAACTGGGGACGATTTTTTGACCGTCACATACGTCACATACATAATAGCCTTCAAAAACAGGGATTCCAAAAAGCGTTTGCTTTGCCCCTTGCGGCACTTGGGTTTGCCAATCCCAAGACCGTGGAAGCGTACGATAAATTCTAGCCCAGTGTTCTTTTGGTAAATCACCCTTTCCAATTGCGACATAACTCATCAGCCGCGCTTCAGAGACCAAAAGGCCATAGTGAAAGGGTGAAAAGCTTCCCTGGTCTTCGTCAAAACCAAGCTTTAACTGGCCATTCGAAGAATCATAAAATTCTGAAAAATTGATTCCTTGAATAATCTGCTGAACCTGCTTGTCAAATTGGCCTGGAAATGCTTGCCGCAAAACAACGAGGCTGGCTACCAGCCACCCATTATCGACAGATGAAACATAACGCCTGGTTACTTGAAGCGTTCCCGTATGATAAAAATTGTAATAAAAACCTTTTTGCCACCGCTCAAGTTTCCGAACTGTCTCAAGTGATTTCCCAATTTTTTCAGCGGCTTCGTCGTGCGTGATAAAACCTAAATCGGAAGCTGCAATACACGCAAGCCAATAAAATGCGATATTTGTGGGGCTGGTGTAATCACCAATGCCTTTGACTTTCCCAAGGCGAATGTGATCAAAAACTAGCCCTGTTTTCTGATCAACTGTCTGTTCAAAATACTTCCAGACATCTTCTGCAACCAACCGCAGAAATTTTCGCGAATCGGTTGTTTGATTTAACTGATCTCGATTTGAACGGCTTTCCTGTGTCGGAAACTCTTTCAAATTATCGCGCGCTGACTCAAAGTACAAATCAACGGGGCCAAAAAAAGCAAATTCGTCAAAGATCAATATTCCCTGCACCGGGACGCGCGGCGCTTTCAAAATAAGACTAAACTTTTTCAGCCGATTAAAATCAACCTCACGAAATGACCTTGTGGGAATTTCGATATCAAGCCACTCTTCCGAAGTTGCGATAGGACGGATGATCGCTTGAGCCTCTTTCCCTGAAAAATCTTCAACGGTAATCAGTGCCTCCCCTTGAAACGTTGACCATCCTTCACGCTCAACGCGCCCGATAAAAAGGCGGGCTTGGCTCATATCCAAACTTTTAAATGTACTGGATATTCTCACCGAACCGCCTAACGGCGTATTC
>JACQQN010000146.1 GCA_016206995.1 Candidatus Omnitrophota bacterium
AAGTTTAAGAACGTACTAAAATAACACCTTATGGATATGGTTTTTCTTTCGCGAATTCAATTTGCACTGACCTCTGCATTTCATTACATCTATCCTCCGCTTAGCATTGGCTTGGGTGTCATTCTCGTTATTATGGAAGGGATGTATCTTGCCACGAAGAAACCCCTCTATGAACAAATGACCAAATTTTGGGTAAAAGTTTTTGGGCTCACGTTTGCCATTGGAGTCGCGACAGGCATTGTCCTCGAATTTGAATTTGGTACGAATTGGGCTACTTATTCTCGTTATGTTGGGGACGTGTTCGGAAGCGCGCTTGCTGCCGAGGGAATTTTCGCATTTTTTCTGGAATCTGGGTTTCTCGCAATTCTTCTCTTTGGTTGGAATCGTGTGAGTTCCAAGATGCATTTCTTTTCAACCCTGATGGTTGCAGTAGGTTCTACTTTTAGTGCTGTCTGGATTGTAGTCGCCAATTCCTGGATGCACACGCCTGCAGGTTTTCATATTGTAGGGGAAGGCGCTAAGGCGCGCGCCGAAATCACTGATTTTTGGGCGATGGTATTTAATCCTTCCGCGATGGATCGCTTGAGCCATGTGGTGATGGGGTGCTGGCAAGCCGGAGCGTGGCTTGTAATTAGTGTGAGCGCTTATTATTTGTTAAAGAAAAAGCATATCGAGTTTGCAAAAGCATCGATCAAAATTGCTTTGGTGATTGCTTTGATTGCTTCCATTGGACAATTGCTCACCGGACATTCGAGCGCCATTGGTGTCAGTAAAAACCAACCAGCTAAACTTGCTGCTTTTGAAGGGCATTACGAAGAAAATGAGCCGGCACCCTTTCACTTTTTTGGTTGGGTGAATGAAAAACAGGAAAAGGTTGAGTTGGGTTTAGGGGTTCCAGGATTTTTAAGTTTTTTGGTTCATGGTAATTCCGCTCAACCAGTTCAAGGGTTACGAGCATTTCCACGGGAAAATTGGCCGCCCGTGCAACCTACCTTTCAAGCGTATCACATGATGATTTTGATTGGTCTCAGTTTGATTGCGCTTAGTGTTTTCGGCGTCTTTTTCTGGTGGCGAGGATGGCTCTTTGAGACAAAATGGCTTCTTCGGTTATTTGTCGTTGCCGTGCTCGGCCCTCAAATTGCAAACCAGGTTGGTTGGATGGCCGCAGAAGTTGGAAGACAGCCGTGGATTGTTTATGGGCTTCTTAAAACAAAAGATGCGGTTTCAAAAACTGTATCTGGTGGAGAGGTCTTGATTTCACTTCTTCTTTTTACGCTTATTTACATTTTACTTTTCATCGTTTTTATTTTTCTCCTGGATCAGAAAATTAAAAAGGGACCTGTTGAAGAAACGCTAACTGGCCAACACAGAGCATAAGTAATGAATTTCTCTTTTGATTTGAATTTAATTTGGTTTTTGTTGGTGGGCGCATTGCTCACAGGCTATATCGTGCTCGATGGGTTCGATTTGGGTGTTGGTGCGCTTCATTTATTTACAAAGAAAGATGAAGACCGAAGACTCCTTCTCAATTCCATTGGACCCGTGTGGGATGGAAATGAAGTGTGGCTTGTGGTAGGCGGGGGAGCGCTTTTTGCAGCGTTTCCGAATGTTTATGCCACTGTTTTTTCGGGGTTTTACCTCGCTTTCATGCTGCTTTTATTTGCGCTGATTTTCCGGGGTGTTGCAATTGAATTTCGAAGCAAACAGCCAGCAACTCGGTGGCGGAATTTTTGGGGTGTGAGTTTTAGTGTGGCGAGTATTTTATCAAGTCTTTTAATTGGTATTGCGTTTGGGAATATCGCGTGGGGAATTCCGCTCAGCGCTGATGGTGAATTTGCAGGGAACTTTTTTACACTAACCCATCCCTATAGTTTGCTGATGGGGTTAACGACGCTTGCACTTTTTATGATGCATGGATCGATCTATTTGGTGATGAAAACAGAGGGGGCACTTCAACAAAAAGCGCGTTCCTGGGTTCATAATGCAATCATCTTTTTTACCATTTGTTATGCAACCGTCACGATGGCAACACTTCTTTATGTGCCGCATATGACTGAAGTAATTAAAACACATCCCATTCTTTTTATTATTCCGCTGCTCAACATTCTTGCAGTTGCTAATATCCCGCGCGAAATGTATCACGGCAAAGATTTTCAAGGTTTTCTCTCTTCGTGCGGTGCCATGGCCGCTTTGATGGCTTTGTTTGGAATTGGCATGTTTCCAAACTTAGTGATTTCCAATCCTAATCCAGAATACAGTCTCACGATTTACAACGCGGCGTCGTCCCAAAAGACGCTTTCTGTTATGTTCGTAATTGCACTGATCGGAATGCCGCTTGTTCTTGCCTATACTGTGAGTATTTATTGGATTTTTCGCGGTAAAGTGAAGCTCGATCCGAGCAGTTATTAAAATAAGAGTACTTTGTCATTGCTTCGCCCCTTTTGGTTGCTCGCAATGACGGTTAAACCGCTCTCTACCTTCATTGATTTCCTCTTTTTCTTAAAGTGATGCGCATCACAGACGATAACCTCTGGATTTTCTAAGATGCACTTACTTTAAAAAGGTTGAGGCAATGGATATCGGTATTCAAGAGCAGAAGAAAAAAGCAGGTTCGGGTTCTTGTTTTCAAAAGGATCATCAAGAGTTTCTCCAGAAGAGCGAGTCCCTTCATCAGGTTTTTAAAAATATTTGCTATGAAGGAAAGCTTCTTTTGGGTAGAAATTTAAGGCGCGCAGGTTGTCTCCTTCAGTTTTTTGAAACAAGATTCGTCAAGCATCTCGAAGCAGAAGAAAAAGTTCTCTATCCGTTTATTGAAACTCACATTCCGCGTTACGCGTCTGTGATTCTCTTTTTTCACCGAGAGCACAAAGACCTTCAGGAAACATTAGGCGAGCTGCGGCAAATTGTTGAAAAGTTGCAAGGCAATCAAAATTATTTGCGAAACAAAAAATTGATTGAGACCATTCAATGGAAGGGCGCTTATTTCAATCATTTGCTCCGGAGTCACATTAAAACAGAAGTTGAAACGGTTTTGTATGCATTCGATCGGGAGCTTCGACGCGAAGAGCGGCAGGAGTTGCTTGAAGAGTTAAGACAATATCAGTTGCATTGAATTTTTAGATGACAACCTATCAAAAAACATTGGAAAATCACTCATTTTCAATCGGGATGGGTCGAAACATTTATTATGAACAAATAGGTAATCGATGGGACAGCGGGCGACAATTTCAACTATCAACGGAGTTAACCTCAAAGCACTTTTTGAGCCAAGCCGAATCGCAGTTATCGGCGCTTCTCGGCGCAAAGAAGCAGTGGGATATGCCATTTTGCATAATCTTGCAGCAGCAGGATTTCAAGGAAAAATCTACCCCGTCAATCCAAAAGCAGACCGCATTGATGATTTAATTTGTTATCCAACTATTCTTGACGTTCCTGACTCGATCGATCTCGCAGTCATCATTGTTCCGAGTGCTTCTGCTCCAGAAACATTGGAAGCATGCGGGAAAAAAGGAATTCATACCGCCATTGTCGTTTCTGCTGGATTTCGTGAAATTGGAGGCGAGGGAATTCGTCTCGAGCGGGAACTTGCGGAAGTTGCCAAACGTTATTCGATTTCAGTTCTAGGCCCAAACTGTTTAGGATTGATTAATACCGACCCCACTATCTCCATGAATGCGAGTTTTTCCCGTACGATGCCGCGCCCTGGCAATATTGCATTTGTTTCTCAAAGCGGTGCATTGTGTACTGCCATCCTTGACTATGCGAAAGGTGAAAACATTGGTTTTTCAAAGTTTGTTAGTTTAGGAAACAAAGCAAATCTTACAGAACTAGAAATCCTGGCCTATTTAAAAGACGATCCAAAAACAAGTGTCATATTAATGTACCTTGAAGATTTGGTAGACGGGAGTGCATTTATCCAGCTTGTGCGAGAAATCACAGGCGACATGAAGCACCCAAAGCCAATTCTTGCCATTAAAGCAGGTCGTACGCCCCAAGGTGCCAAAGCAGCTAGTTCGCACACAGGCTCTCTAATGGGCTCCGATGAAGTTTACGACGCAATTTTCAAGCAAGGAGGTGTTTTACGCGTTGATTCCGTAAACGAAATTTTTGACCTTGCCATCGCTTTTGCGAGCGGTGTTATTCCCAAAAGCAATCGGGTTGCCATTGTTACCAATGCAGGCGGTCCCGGAATCATGGCAACCGATTCGTGTGTTCGATACGGTCTTGAAATGGCCGAGCTCGGTTCTAAAACAAAAGAAGCGCTCAAAAAAGTCCTTCCAGAAACTGCTAATTTATCGAATCCAGTTGATGTCATTGGTGACGCGCAACAGGATCGTTACGAACATGCATTGACACATGTTTTAAACGATCCCCAAGTGGATAACGTGGTTGTGATTTTAACCCCTCAAGCGATGACGGATATTGAGGGGACCGCGCGAACCATCGTTAAAGTGAATCAAACCACAAAAAAAACGTTGCTTGCATGTTTTATGGGAATTGTTGACGTCACGCCCGGCGTTAAGATTTTAGAAGAGCATGATGTTCCACACTACCGGTTTCCTGAAGAAGCAGCACGAGCTTTGAGTGCTTTGGTTCGGTACAAAGAGTGGATTGACCGCCCTCGCACAGAAGTAAAAACATTTCCAGTTGACCTCAAAATCACTGAAACTATTATTCGAGAATCAAAATCTCAAAATCAAAAACTTCTTAACACATATCAAGCAATGAAAATTCTTCAAGCCTATGGTTTTCCGATGCTTCCATTTGAACTTGCTCATTCTGCTGGGGAAGCAGCCGACAAAGCAAAAGCGATTGGGTTTCCGGTAGCGATTAAGGTTGTTTCATCAACCATCATTCACAAGTTGGATGTCGGTGGTGTCCAACTCAATTTGCATAGTTCGCTTGAAGTTGAGCGCGCTTTTGAAGCGATGATGCACAACATTCGAACGCGTGAACCCAAAGCAAAAGTTGAAGGAGTGCTTGTCCAAAAAATGGGTGAACGCGGTCGAGAAGTCATCTTGGGAATGAAGCGAGATCCTCATTTTGGCCCCATTTTAATGTTTGGTTTTGGTGGTACTTACGTGGAAGTATTTAAAGACGTGACTTTTCGACTTGCACCGATCCGGCAACTAGGCGCGAAGCGCATGATTGAATCCATTCGTGCTTATCCAATCTTAAAAGGCGTCCGTGGTGAAGCACCTGCAGATTTCAACGGAATTATTGATTGTCTTCAAAGGTTGTCACAATTAGCGTGCGATCAACCTGAAATCATAGAAATTGATGTGAATCCTTTGGTGACTTATGAATCCGGAAAAGGCGTTGTAGTGGTAGATGCAAGAATGATTTTGAAATAAGTAAATAAAGTTTAAAATCCTGAAAACCATGACGGATTAGATTTAAAGGGTTCCATGGACTGAGGTACGGGAGGCAGTTATGATGGAAACGTCAAAAAAGGAAATTGGAAGTTATTTTATTTTAGCGCGAGACGGTTTCGAAGAGCTCATCGGTGTTTTACAAAAGCAAAGTTATTCTGTTTTTGGTCCAACGGTTCGAGATGGCGCTATTATTTATGACAAGCTTGAGAGCGCTTCAGATCTGCCGGTTGGATGGGGTGACGAGCAAGAGGGGGGTCATTATCGGCTAAAGAAGCGTAACGATCAGGCTTATTTTGGATATGTGGTAGGACCTCATTCGTGGAAAAAGTTCCTTCACCCCGCCTCCATCCGACTGTGGCAGGCAAAACGTGAGAAAAATGGTTTCCAAGTTATTGAAGAAAATGATTCGACTGAAAAATTTGCGTTCATTGGCGTTCGTTCCTGTGAATTACATGCCATTTTAATTCAAGACAAGATTTTTTTAAAAGGCAAGTTTGTGGATCCAATTTATAAGAAACGTCGTGAGAAAATTTTCATGGTTGCTGTCAATTGTGCAGAGCCTGGCGGAACTTGTTTTTGCGCCTCGATGGAGACGGGTCCCAAGGCAACTGTAGGATTTGATCTTGCCCTCACAGAAGTGTTAACCAAGAATGAACATTATTTTGTGGGAACCATTGGAACAGAAAAAGGCGCAGCGCTTCTCGAGAGAGTTCCTCATCAATCTGCTGATGAAAAACAATTGAAAATCGTTGATGAAATTATTTCCAAAGCAGCGAGCCAAATGGGTCGTTCGATGGAAACCGCAGACGTTAAGGAATTGCTTTATCAGAACGATGATCATCCGCGCTGGGAAAATGTTGCAGCGCGTTGCCTCACCTGTGCCAATTGCACCATGGTCTGCCCGACTTGTTTTTGCACGACGGTTGAAGATGTTACTGACGTCACTGGGCAGCACGCCGAACGGTGGCGGAAGTGGGACTCATGTTTTACGATGGATTTTTCTTATATCCATGGAGGAAGTGTCCGCCGCTCGGTCAAATCCCGTTACCGACAGTGGATGACCCACAAGCTTGCAACTTGGGTGGACCAGTTTGAAACTTCTGGTTGCGTGGGTTGTGGCCGGTGTATTACTTGGTGCCCGGTTGGAATTGATATCACGGAAGAAGTTCGAGCGATTCGTGAAAAAAGAATAGAAAAAGAAGCAGTCAAAGTTTGAGTGACCTGAGGAGGAAATCTACCATGGAAACAGTTGAAGCTGATTTGAAAGAACACGAATTCTTAAAAGGTTTAGATGCTGGTTATTCGAAAACATTGTTGGAATGCGCGAGTCCAGTTCAATTTCATGCCGATCAATTTATTTTTCGGGAAGGTGAAGCGGCAAACTGGTTTTACCTCATCACACACGGGAAAGTAGCCATTGAACTTCACGGACCCGACCGCGGCTCTATGATTATTGAAACGGTAGAGGCTGGTGATGTGATTGGTTGGTCGTGGCTTTTTTCACCCTACAAGTGGCACTTTGACGCGCGTGCGATTGTACTGACACGTGCCATTGCTTTAGACGGAAGAAGTCTTCGTGAGCGGTGTGATCGAGACCCCGCTTTTGGTTATGAGCTGATGAAACGGTTTACGAACGTGGTGGTGGATCGATTGGAAGCGGCTAGGATCCGGTTACTTGATCTTTATGGAGTCCGCGCGAAAGGATAAATTGTATGAGTACAAAAACAGAAAACCCGATGGTGACGCATCCTTATAGAATCACGCAGCTTCGAAAGGAAACGCAGGACACGTTTACGTTGGAACTAAAATCAGAAAACGGCCCCTTTTCTTTTGCGCCGGGCCAATTCAATATGCTGTATGTCTATGGGGTAGGAGAGGTACCCATTTCAATCAGTGGGGATCCTAAGGAAAAGAAAG
The DNA here is from genome assembly GCA_016206995.1 of Candidatus Omnitrophota bacterium. Classification (GTDB taxonomy): domain Bacteria; phylum Omnitrophota; class Omnitrophia; order Omnitrophales; family Abzuiibacteriaceae; genus JACQQN01. Next base: position 7,293 of record JACQQN010000146.1, read on the forward strand.
TTTTGCGCCACACGACCCGCGTTGTCGGAACTGTTACGAAAGCGTTGCGACAATTGAAAGTGGGAGATGCGCTTGGACTTCGAGGTCCTTTTGGAAGCCATTGGCCGGTCGAAAAAGCGGAAGGTTATGATGTGATTTTAGTAGGAGGAGGTATTGGTCTTGCGCCCCTTCGTCCTGCGATTCATCAGTTAATTGTCAATCGGTCTCGATACGGCCGGGTTGTTTTGCTTTACGGAGCCAGGACGCCAGAGGAAATTTTATACACACGCGAGTTGAAAACCTGGCGCGCCGAATTCGATTTAGATGTCCACGTTACAGTTGACCGCGCTATCGGTTCTTGGCGCGGTAACGTAGGCGTGGTGACGACATTGATTCCACGTGCTCCTTTTGATCCAACAAAGGCTATTGCGATGGTGTGCGGTCCGGAAATTATGATGCGGTTTACAGTTCAAGAGCTTCAAAAGCGTGGCATACCAACCGATCGAATTTATGTCTCGATGGAACGAAATATGAAATGTGCCACTGGTTTTTGTGGGCATTGCCAATACGGACCGAATTTTATTTGTAAGGATGGTCCCGTTTTTTCGTTCGATAAAATTAAATCAATTTTTGGGAAAA
>JACQQN010000147.1 GCA_016206995.1 Candidatus Omnitrophota bacterium
GGCTATCGCATTCAATTTTGACACGAATGTTGGATTCGCGAAACCGATGGTCGGCTGACTCTAACGCCGCGTGGATTGGATTCATCACCCGACACCGCTCAAAACTTGGGGGTGCTTGCCGCGCGTACCGCAACAAATTATTCACGGTTCTTTCAATACGCTCCAATTGAATTCTTAATTCTTGGAAAACTTCCTCGCCATCGGCTGTTTCAAATTCACTTTTCAACGCATGAAGCGCGGAACTGATCGCCGCCAGAGGATTTTTAATTTCATGAGAAATATTTGAAATATACTGCCCCAATGAAGCAAGCCTGTTTGATTGCGCAAGTTCCCGCTGATGCTGGATTTCAATACTTCTCTGAGCACTTCGAATCCCACGAACCATGGTGTTAAAACTTTTCGCGAGCCGGCGAAGTTCTGGGTCTTCCTTAATATTCGTCTTGACCTCAAGCTCGCCTCGCTCGGCGCGCTCCATCACTGTCATCAACTTCTTCAAAGGGCGTTTCACAATTCGATGCACTGTCCAACGAATTAAGAAAGCAATCAAAACAATAAGCGCCAAAGCTAGGAAAATAAAAAAGGAATTGTTCACTGCAAATCGTTCATAAATCGGCCTTAACGGAACAAACAACTCGATCCCGCCAAACAATCCGTTGGTTGCACTCGTATGGCAACTTATACACTGAGAACCGCCCCGAATGGGATGAACGATGCGAAGTTTTCCAGATTTCGAAGTATCAGTAAATTTGATGAGTGCATCATCGGGCGTTGCGCGATCTACTTTGTTCGGTTGGATCGTCACTGTTTTCCCAAGATTGTTAGGAATAGTTGAAAAAGTAACTTTTCCATCCGTATTGAAAATGTTGACTTCATTGAGACCAAATGTCTTTCCCTGACTGTGGAGCAAGAACTCTAAGCCTTCGTGACGCTTTTCTGCGGTCAGCATTGTTTCGACTAATTTATTTTTCAAAAGTTGCGTTTGATACAACGCGGTGGTCACTGATGTTTCAGCAATGCTACGGCGGGATACATGCATTAAAATCATGGTTCCAATGCCAACCACCAAGCAAACGACCGCACTAATTGCAATAATCAGTTTGACAGCTAGTGACTGCTGTCCTAATTTCTTCCAGAACCTTACTTCTCGGCGGCTGCTTGGAAATAAAGATGGCCTACTTTTTGTGATCACTATTTACCTCGTAAGAATGCGTGAACTTTCTAGAAAACAGAGGGACAAGACTCGGAGGAAAATCAGTCTTCTTTATCTTTCGCAAGTTCATCATCCGGCCTTTCTTCTTCCGATGATTTTCCTGTTGTCATGCTCCAGTTCATTGGATAGTGGTCTGGGTCAAAAATCGTAAAGTATAAATGCCATACAAGAATCGCCAGCGTTGCAAGAACCGCTTCATAAAAATGAACGGTGGTGGCAACATCCACTGCCCACTTTGGAAAATACCTCATCACGAAATTTTCAAATGTCAACATGGCCCCCGTGATGATCATAATGCCGGAACCCCAAACGAGCGCCCAATACTCAAACTTTTCGATGTAGTTGTAGCGGCTAAATTTCGGCTTTTGCGCTAAAGTCCCCACATTATACTTAACCATGGCGGACAAATCTCCAAAATCCTTCTTCTTAAGGAGTAACGCCTTATATTCTTTCCTCCCACGCTTGGTGAACAGCAAAAATAAAAGGTGGTAAATGGCTAGTGCACTAAAAAAGATAGCTGTTGTTTTGTGAACGATCCCGCGCCAGTCATAATCAGCGTTCCAGACCGTGAAAGGAAGTGCCCACCAACTTTGAGGAGATTTTAACGCAAAACCCGTGTACGCCAATGTGATGAAAGTCACTGTTAATATGAGGTGTTGGATACGTTCACTTTTCGTAAATCTTGGGTAGGCGTTTTTGTCTTGTTTTTTTCGGTTATAATGTGCCCTCAATTTTCGTAAAAAATCTAAACCATTATGGACAAGCATTCCGCCAATGGTCATAAAAATTAAAACCAAATAAACGATGGTAATGTAGAAAATGAGACTGTCACGGTTAAATGAAGGTGCTAAATGAATTGAGCCTTTTGCAAGTTGCTCAGTCACATTCGGATGACATCTCCCGCATGTCTTTGGTAAATTTCTTTTATTCACTGATGAACTTGGATCGTTGGAAGGCAGGATGTCGTGTGCGCCATGGCAGCTTGCACAACTTGCAACGGTCGTGACACCAGACCGGTTTGCCAATCCATGATAACTTTCTAAATATGTTTTTACGCGATCTGGTGGCAATCTGTATTTCGACACAATCTTCTCTGCTTCGTGACAATGAGCGCAAGTTTTAATCGAAACCGCTGTCTGATAAACCGATGACGTTGGGTCTTTATGCGATTTAATCGTGTGCTCCCCATGACAATCGGTACAAACCGGTGCCTCTACCTTTCCGGATAGCGCCGCTTTTCCGTGCACGCTTCGTTGATACGTTCTCAAAACGTTTTCATGGCACTTGCCACAAGTTGTTGGCACATTTTTTCGGTAAATTTTTGAATTTGGATTCGTGGGTGCATGCAAATCATGCGATCCATGACAGTCCGTACAAGTTGCTGATGAAATAAGACCTTTTTCAATCAGCGCTTTTCCGTGAATCGTTTCTGTGAAAGATTTGAATGGATGCTTTTCTAAAAGATTGAACTTTTCCATCTGCTCCTGATTTTCATGACAAGTCGCACAGGTTTTTGCGATATTCATTCTGAAAACGGGAGATTGTGGATCTCTAGAATCAAGAACGGCGTGAGGGTCTCCATGACAATCAAGACATTTGGCTGCCGGTGCACCAAACTTCACTGCCATTCCATGATCCGACGAATTATAAATCTCGGATTCAATCGTGTGACAACTCCCACAGTTGACGGATGTTAGTTGCTCTGGATGTGGAAGTTCTTTAATGTCGCTGTGACAAGAAATGCAAAGGTTGGAACCGTGAACCGATTTCTGGAAGTGCTCGGCTGAAATGGCGGTATCGTGACACGCCAAGCAATCTTCATTTTGAATTTGAGTAATTTGCGGTTTTTCCTCAGCGCGGATGTTTGAAGAAAAAAAAGGAAAGAGTAAAAGAAACGTTAAAATCAGCTGGAAAGATTTAAGCATGGTAATTATTTTTTAATTGAATTGAACTTAATTGGAGCCCCCTGTATGACACTCATAACAAGCCATTTCTTTCCAAGCATCTTGAATGTCTTGCGGGTGTTTGAACTCAAGCCCGTCCACAGAACTTTCCATAACGCTCGGAGGCCCCTGGGCGATGATGTTATGACAAACTTTGCAATCGTTGGAAATTATTTTACCGCTTGGAGATTCGTGTTTTCCATCGTGGCACCTAAAACAACCCGGTGAAATCCAGTGGCCGATGTTGTTGGGATACACTTTCCAGGAAACATTCATCTTTGGAAAAGAATTCTGTTCGTAAATAGTGGCGAGGGCTTCTGCTGCCTTGCTGATCTTCTCCTTGCGCTCCGATGCAACTTGAGGATATTTCTTTTGATAGAAATTCTCGAGATAAGTCCGAATCCCTTCTCGAGCACTATCTTTGGAATCATATTTTCCAAGAAGTGCTTTGACGGATTCGCGCTTAATAAAAGGAAGCTCGCGGTCAATCGCTCCATAAGCCATCGCTTCATTCACTGTTGCATCCGGTGATTTAAAAACGTGGCTTGGCCGATTATGGCAATCAATGCAATCCATCCGTCTCATTTCACCTGCCGGCGGCTTTTCAACTGTAAACTCAGACTCTTTGTCAACAAACACCTCTTCCTTTCCATCCGGGTGAATTGCTTTTACCCAGGGAATGGTTTGCCGCTTCTCATCACTTGCAACA
>JACQQN010000153.1 GCA_016206995.1 Candidatus Omnitrophota bacterium
GCCACACCCCCTCACCCTTCCCTCTTCCCCTTAAAGGGGGAGAGGATAAAGGTGAGGGGGACATGTCATTTACCAAATGTAAAACTGCTGTCTTAATCCCGCTGAAGCTAAAATTAAATTTACCGTCAACTTTCGGTTTGGTAAAAAAGTACGCCTTGGGATTTCCTTCCTGTGCGAGCCGATCAATCACAGGGCCCCCGGGATATCCCAAGTCGAGAATTTTAGCTGTCTTGTCATAAGCCTCTCCAATCGCATCATCGACTGTAGAACCTAATTCCTCGTATGAAAAACCCTTCACCAATACAAGACTGGTGTGGCCGCCGGAAACAATCAAACCAATAAATGGTTTTTTTGGTTTCTCGCGCAAGATGAAATTTGCGGCAAGGTGCGCTTCCAAATGATGAACGCCGATGAGCGGGCGGCCAAAAGCAAATGCAAGAGATTTTGCGAAGGAAACACCTACCAAAAGAGACCCCACAAGTCCGGGCCCTTGCGTGACAGCAATTAGGTCAATATCATTTGACTTAACCTTCGCTTGAGAAAGAGCAGTTTCATAAACAACATGAATGGCTTGAAGCGAATGACGCGAAGCGATTTCAGGAACAACGCCGCCAAAGGGTTGGTGTTTCGAAAGACTTGATGAAATGATATTGGAACGGATTTTGTTTCCATTTTCCAAAATGGCGCAAGACGTTTCATCGCAACTGGTTTCAACTCCAAGCGTAATCACAGTAATTCTCCCAAAAAAACTACTTCGAAACCATCTTGCTCAAGCCGCACAATTTCTTCTTTTAAAATGGAAAGTGTGCCTTGTTTGAAATGACCGATTCCAATCGCTGAACCATTTCGTTTCGCAAGAGACGCCAATTCTTCTATCTGGCCATGAATGTAATCGGCTTCTAATTCGTTGTCTAAGAAAACATCACGCGCCAGATACGGTAAGTGAATCGCCTGCGTTTCTTCACGCGCAATGGTGAGAGGAGTCGTAAGGCTATCCAAAAAAAACAGGTGGCGCTGTTTTAATTCCTTAAGGATAATCCGCATCACATTTTGATTTTGAGTCGCGAGAGACCCTTTATGATTATTGATTCCAACGGCCGTTGGAACGGTTCTTAAATTTTTCATCAATGTTTGGATGACTTGCGCCTCGGTCATACTGACATAAATCATACCAGGGTCATCACGGCCAAACCGACGAACCGGTTCCATCGGTTGATGAAGAATAATTTCAAAACCATGGCGAGCGCCTTCCCGCGCAAAATACTCGGAATAAGGAAGCTCTGGCAAAATGGCAAGTGTGACCGGATGCGGGAACGACCACAGAAGGTCTTGGAAATGCTGATCATTTCCAACATCATCAATCACAATCGCAATTTTCCCCTTGGTGGCGGGACGACTGCTCCCCGCAGGGAGGAAAGGAAAAACTCCCTTTTGCTTTTTTTGAGGCTCTTTAACTTCCTTGTTAATTTCTGATGGTCTTTCAGAAACTTTGGAGGTGAGCGTAAAACGCCGGCCGAAGAAAAAACCGAGGACAATTCCTGCTATAAAAATGAAAACAATCAGCCTGAGTGATGTGGGGTCAAAAAGTTCACCTTTTTGTTCTCTTTTTCGGCGAGGCATCATTCAACCAAGTTTTCTTGCAAGAATTTCGTTAGCAAGTTTTGGACTCGCCTTCCCTTGCATTTCCTTCATCACTTGGCCAACCAAAAAGCCAATAGATTGGGTTTTACCGCTTCGGTATTGTTCAACCACCTTAGGATTTGCGGCGATCACTTGGTCACAAACTTTTTCAATCAACTTTTCGTCCGTTACTTGAACCAAGTTTTTTTCTTTCACAATCATGTCAGCTGATTTTTTTTCATCAATCATCAGCGGAAGGACATCCTTTGCGATTTTTCCACTGATTGTTCCATTCTCAATTAAGCGTACAAGCGCCGCCAAATCAGAGGCGCTCACCGGATTCTTGGTAAAATCAATTTTCCGTTCATTGAGCGCTCCGATCAATTCCGTCTGAAGCCAATTACTTACGAGTTTTGGATGAACACCTTTGGCGACGCACGCCTCAAAATAATCCGCAAGCGGTTTATCGCTCACCAGTGCATAAGCGTCGTATTCCGAAAGCTCAAATGTTTTCCGAAACCGTTCAATGCGGGCTTGCGGAAGTTCAGGAAGCGCTTTCCGAACAGTTTCAACTTGTTCTCGGCTGACTGTAAATGGGACCAAATCTGGCTCTGGAAAATAACGATAATCGTGGGCCTCTTCTTTTGAGCGCATAGAAAAAGTCTGCCCTTTCCCTTCGTCCCAAAGCCTTGTTTCTTGGCGAATCCGCTCTCCCCGCTCAACTAATTCCGTTTGCCGTTTAATTTCATATTGAAGTGCTTTTTGAACTGCTTTGAAGGAGTTTAAATTTTTGATTTCAACTTTGGTTCCTAGTTTTGCATCCCCATTCTTACGAATCGAAACGTTCGCGTCACAACGCAAACTTCCCTCTTCCATATTGCAGTCACTAACATCCAAATAAATTAAAATGGATTTAAGCGTATGCAAATATTCATACGCTTCTTCAGGCAAGCGGAGATCGGGCTCTGAAACAATTTCAAGAAGTGGAACGCCGCCGCGATTGTAATCCACCCAGCTTCCGTCTTTGACACCTTCATGAAGAAGTTTCCCGGCGTCTTCTTCAAGATGTGCGCGTGTAATTCCAATTCGTTTTTTAATCACATCCGAACCGCTCGGCGACTTCACCTCAATGACAAGCTCTCCTTTTGATGAAACTGGCATATCGTACTGGGAGATTTGGTATGCTTTTGGAAGATCTGGATAAAAATAATTTTTCCGGTCGAATTTAATTCGCGAAGCAATTTGTGCATTGAGCGCCAGCCCAACCTTCATGGCAAGCGCGAGCGCTTCCTTATTCATCACAGGAAGCGAGCCCGGAAGACCCAAACAAACGGGACACGTATTTACATTTGGTTCAGAGCCGAATTGTGTGGAACACGCACAAAAGATTTTACTCTTGGTCTTGAGTTGTACGTGTGTTTCTAATCCAATGACCGTTTCGTACATATTCATAGCGTCGGTTTCTTTTTATGAAAATCGGTTGCTTGTTCGAATGCATATGCCGCACGGAAAATAGTTTCTTCAGCAAATGGTTTCGCCATCAATTGAATTCCAATCGGAAGCAGCTCCTTCGAAAATCCGCCGGGGATTGAAATTGCGGGAACGCCTGCTAAATTTGCTGAAATTGTATAGATGTCCGACAAATACATAGAAATGGGGTCGTCTACTTTTTCTCCGAGTTTGAAAGGTGGCGTCGGAGCGGTTGGCGATAAAATTAGATCCACTTGCTCAAATGCCTTCTCAAAATCCTGCTTGAGGAGTGTGCGCGCTTTCAAACCTCTCAAATAATAAGCATCGTAATAACCAGCAGACAAAACAAAAGTGCCTAACAAAATTCTTCGCTTTGCTTCAGCGCCAAAACCTTCATCGCGAGTTTTTAAATACATGTCGCTCAAATTAGAACTTTGCGCGCGAAATCCATATCGGACCCCATCAAAACGGCCCAAATTGGAACTTGCCTCAGCAGTTGCGACAATGTAATAAATATGAACCGCGTACGACGTATGGGGAAGACTGATTTCAACAATTTTCGCCCCTAAGTCTTGATAAATTTTAACTGCTTTTCGAACTGCTTGTTCAACATCAGGATCTAAACCTTTCACAAAATATTCTTTAGGAAGACCGATCTTAAGACCCTTCACATCCTTCACAAGTGATTTTGTGTAATCAGGAACTGGGAGATTAGCGGAAGTTGAGTCATGAGGATCATGGCCTGCAATCACGCCAAGAAGAATTGCGGCATCCTCAACCGTTTTGGTAATAGGACCAATCTGATCAAGACTCGAACCAAATGCAACCAGCCCGTAACGCGAAACACGGCCATACGTTGGCTTAATGCCAACTGCGCTGCAAAAACTTGCCGGTTGCCGGATCGAACCCCCGGTATCTGAACCCAATGCAGCAATCGCTTCATCTGCTGCAACCGACGCAGCGGAACCGCCACTGGAACCACCTGGAACTCGAGTTAAATCCCAAGGATTATGAACGGGGCCAAACGCGGATGATTCATTTGAAGACCCAAATGCAAATTCATCCATGTTACATTTACCAACAATAAAAGCACCCGCCGCTTTTAATTTTTTAATAACCGTTGCATCATAAGGAGGGACGTAACCTTTTAAGATTTTTGAACCACAGGTGGTTTCACAACCTTCGATGCAAATATTATCTTTAATTGAAATTGGAACTCCGGCTAAAATTCCTTTTGTTTCGAACGAAGGTTCCTTTTCAATCAAGGAAAGGTAAGCTTTAACTTTTGAGTCAATTGCTTTAGCGCGAGCCTTAAGCGCATTGAAAAGTTCCTTTGCGTTTTGCGGGTTCGCTTTGGAAAACTCGGCGGCTTGTTTGAGCGTCAGTTTGTGAAGTTCCATTATTCTTCTCGCTCAATTACTTTGGGAACTTTGAAAAAACTACCTTCCCTTTTCGGTGCGTGATCTAAAACTTGATCACGGACTTTGGAAGGCTTGACTTCGTCTGGGCGGAAAACATTTTCGAGTGGAAGTGCATGCGTCGTCGGCTCAACATTTTTAGTGTCAAGCGCGGCGAGCTCTTTTACGTAGCCCAAAATCTTTTCGAGGTCTTTCGCGAGCTTCGCTTTTTCAGCGGGTTCTAACCGAATCCGTGAAAGCGCTGCAAGTGCATCAATATTAAATTCTTCTGCCATTTTCGTAAGTCCTTTAGAATGAAGGAGATACTACCACACTTCCCTCCCCCTGTCAAAAATTGAAAATGTTATTTCCATTACGCTAGCGGGCCCTGCCGCGGAGCTATTTCTCATGGGCCCCTCCGCCCGGTGTAGATCCTCCCATTCGAAACACTCCGTGTCACCCGCTTGAATCACAATGTCAAAGCCGCAAGTCGTCTTGTCTTTGGAAAGTGTCTCGGAGGTCGAGCGGGCATGGATCCCCGACGTTTTACTTCGTCTATGAAATGCAAATCATTTCGAGACGAAGTAGTGGGGAGAGCGAGACTGAGAGCCAAGCAGAGATTTTCACGCTGGGAAAATCTACTGCGTCTTTCCAAAGATAAGGCGACTTGAGTGAACAAGCCTTGCTCGCAAGCGTCATGGCAGTTTGATATAATGCGCAGATGCAAAAACAGTTGGAACTACTTCAAAAGTATGAGATTTCGGTTAGAGGAATTCGCGGGCAACATTTCCTGATTGATCCTAATATCCAGCGGAAAATCGTGGCGCTTGTCGATCCAAAACCAAGTGATGTCATTGTTGAAATTGGGCCGGGTCTGGGCGCGCTCACTGAAGAGCTGCTGTTAAGCGGCTCTCGTGTCATTGCAATTGAAATGGACAGTCGGTTTTGTGATGTTTTAAAAGCAGAATACCAGCATGAATTTAAAAATCTAACCGTCGTCCAAGCCGATGTGCTCAGCCTTTCATTAGACCGACTTTTACACCAACATGCAGGACGTGACATTTCAAAATGCAAAGTTGTTGGCAATATTCCCTACTACATTACAAGCCCTATTCTTCTCTTTTTGATCAGCTTCCGCCGCATGATTGATCAAGCAACGCTTATGATTCCGCGAGAAATCATGAATCGATTAACTGCGCAACCGGGGACCAAAGATTATGGGCGGTTGACGCTTCTTTCAAAATTTTACTTTCAAATTGAACACGTCTTCCCCGTTTCCAAGAATTGCTTTTCACCGAAACCGCGCGTTGATTCTAATGTCTTTCAATTCAGTTTTCACGCGAAAGAAGCTGATGTAGACGAAACCCTCTTTTTTGAGATTGTAAAACACGCATTTGGCCAACGTCGGAAAAACATTCTGAACGCGTTATCGCATGGATACAAAAATACTCACTCCAAAGAAAAGATTGAAGTGGCGCTCCTTGCTTCTGGAATTAAACCCACCCAACGCGGCGAAGAACTTCTGCTGAAGGATTTTTTGAAATTAACAGAAACATTGGACGTTAAAACCGGCCCGTTGAAGAATTCTAAGAATTGATACCCTGCCTCAACAAAAGAATCTACTTGGATAATAAGATTCTTATAGCAAGCTGAAGCGATTCCAGAAAAGAACTTGGATTTGCTTTGTTTTGGTAGGCAATA
>JACQQN010000003.1 GCA_016206995.1 Candidatus Omnitrophota bacterium
GTGTTTGATAGCGGGAAAAATGCTTATCAAATTGTGCAAGGAGTTGACCCGCAAAAAGATCAATCGTACGTTCTTTTCCCGCTTGACCAGAATGTTTTGTCGCGCCTAGAACTTCCAGTTGGTCGGTATGCCAAGAGTGAAATTCGAGAGATCGCCCGCACACTTGATCTTGTGGTCGCAGACAAACCGGATTCCCAAGAAATTTGTTTTATTCCAAGCAATCAATACGGCACTTTTCTAGAACGAGAGCTAACACTTCCTGAAAATAAGGGTATGGTCGAAGATCGTTACGGAAATGTTTTAGGCCAACACAAAGGTTACTATCATTACACCATCGGCCAACGGAGCGGCCTAAATATTCCCTTCAAGCACGCACTTTATGTTGTGGATATTGTGCCAGAGAAAAACCTTGTGGTGGTAGGTGGCAAGGAAGATGTTTTTGGCCAAGGTTGTCACGTTGAGAAAGTGAATTGGTTGATCCATCTGAATGGGACGCGTCACTTTCGCGCCGCAGTGAAAATCCGTTCACGCCATCAAAAAACATGGGCAGATCTGGAAATCACCTCACCCTCTTCAGTTCGCGTTCAGTTTGATGAACCCCAAGAAGCTATTACGCCTGGGCAAGCGTGCGTTTTTTATGATGGCGAGCACGTTTTAGGCGGTGGTTGGATTGCAAAAAATGCAAATGGTCAACACCATTCTAATCCAACCGAACCCGTGACGTTAAATCCAGTATAAAATATCTTTTAGAACCTCTGGCAAACAACCGAAGTAATTTACTTTTAAATTCATGAAAATCTTCCGCCAAGACATCCGTTTTGATGATTATAAAGATCTAAGTCTTTCCACGATTACTTTTAAACGCGCATCCCTGCCTGACGAGATCCAAGTTTATTTACAACAACATCAAGGGCACCCAGCAATTCCGGTTGTGCATCAAGGCGACCATGTCGAAGCGGGTGCGGTACTTGCTGTTGCTCAGGGAGACTTTTCCGCTCACGTTCATTCAAGTATTTCTGGAAAGGTTTCTTTGGCCACCTCGGAATGGATACGGGTGGAATCAGACGGCTCTGAAGACAGTGGATCCTTTCTTAAAGAAGTTAAAAGCTGGCGCGATGTTTCACGGGAAGAGATTTTAAGCGGGATTTTTGATGCAGGCATTGTTGGAATGGGCGGTGAAGGTTTCCCAGCCTACTTCAAAATAAAAAATGCAGAGAAAAAGGGAAGTCTTTTGATTATCAACGGCTGCGAATCAGAGCCTTTCCTCACCTCTGACTATTTTTTAATGGTAAGCCGCGCGACGGAAATTATTTATGGTGCGGAACTTCTTTTAAAAGCTTCGGGGAGAGAAAAATGCATCATTGCGGTTGAAGATAATAAACTCGAAGCCATCGAACTTTTACTCAGCAAAGCAAGAGCCCTTCATGTTAAGAATATGGAGGTCAAAACGCTTCCGGCGCGGTATCCCCAAGGTTCTGAGGCAGAACTCATCCGAAGTCTCTCTCGGTCAAAAGCATTGGGAGCGGGCGTTCCGCTCATTCACAATGTAGCGACCGCCTTCGCAGTTTACGAAGCAGTGCGTTATAAAAAACCATTGATTGAGCGCATGGTCACTGTGACGGGCCATTGTGTGGTAGAGCCCAAAAACCTTTGGTGTCGAATTGGAACCCCTGCTTCTCACTTGGTGCAAAATTGCAAAGGTTTTTTGCGGGATCCAATCCGAGTAATTTTTGGCGGCCCCATGTCAGGCCTTGCCATTACCAATCTTGATACGCCAATCATCAAAGCAACGCGAGGGATTGTAGCGCTCGCCCCAGAGTTTTCAGGGGAAGGTGAAGAAAAACCTTGTACTCGTTGCGGGTTGTGTCTGAATGTCTGTCCTGAAGAACTTTCTCCCGAGTTGTTGATTCGTGTAATTCAAAAGGAAAATGGCGCGCTCGCTAAAGAGTTTCGTTTAAGTTCGTGCACCGAATGTGGAAACTGCACGTTTATTTGCCCTTCAAAAATTCCAATTCAGAAAATTTTAAAGATTGGGAAAACAAATTTGCTTCACGAATCTTTCCCCCAATCATTTCAGGCGCCAGTTGATGGTATAAGCCAGGTGGTTTTAGGATGAAACTGAAGAAAACATTTTCGCCGGCTGCACCGCCCCATTGGAGGGCTCACCATTCGAGCGAAATGAGGTTTTGGCTTTTTTCGCTAGCATTACTTCCTCTTTTAGTAGTGAATCTTATTTTTCATTTTACAGAAATGCTTCGCCTCATCTTTTTTTCAATTGCTTCCGGTTTTTTCTTTGATTACGTGTCATTTTTATTAGGCTTCCAAAGATTTCGTTTTGACACACACACGCTTTTAACCAGTTTTCTTTTTTCATTTTTAATTCCGTTTGGAACACCCTTCTGGGCAATAGTAGCAGCGGTTTTTCTCGCAGTGTTTGTTGCGAAGAATTGTTTTGGCGGGTGGGGCAACTTCATTTTCCAGCCCGTTTTTCTCGCCCGTGCAAGTCTTTTTATTTTTCTTCCAGAAAGCGTCGAATCCTTTCGCGAGTTTGAAGCAATTTCGAATTCCTTTTTTCATGGTTTTTTTGAGCCACATACTGTTATCGCTGCTAATGTGAGCGCGCTCGCTGTACTTTTGGGAGGAATTTTTCTGATCGAACGGCGGCTTGTTTCATGGAAAGTACCCTGTTTTTTTCTTTTGTCACTTTGTGGTTTATCCTATGTAATGGGTCAGAATGTGGCTGGAATAGTTCTTAGAGGTGAAATTCTAATCGCCGCGTTTTTTATCGTTACGGATGCAGCATCACCGATACATTCGTTTGGGAAAATATTGTCATCCATTGGAACTGCCGTTTTAATTGTGTTTATGAATCACTCGCTCACGACAGTCGAAGCGGTGACTTACGGAGTCTTGATGATGAATGGCGTGACGCCTCTTATTGATCGTTATTTGCCGAACCGGTTTGTTTGGGTGAAGAAATGAATGGGCGGAAGTTGAGGAAAATTGTCCGAAGCACATTTATTTTACTTGCCACTTTGCTTTTTAGTTATGCAATCTTGAGTTATTTCTAGTTTGCAAAGCCATGGTGTGTTAGAGGAATGTGATGAATCATCATAAAGCCAACGGGAAGTTAGAATGGGCGGCGATCGCAGCGCTCTCATTTTTGTTTGTGGATCATATGCCTAGCGTAGGAGCAATCTATTTCGGCATTGCAACATTTCTTATTTTTCTTATTTCTGATTTGGTGCGAAACTTAGTGAAACGTTTTTTGATTTCGGCGTTTGAAATTCCATTCTTAATCATTGTGGCTGTGACACTTTTTCAGATTGTGAATCTCTCCAGCTCTTTTTCAGGCATGGAAGGCAATTATATTTTTCTGATTCCAGTGGTTTTGCTTCCACTTTCATCAAAGAAGTTTTCAGAGCGTATCGAGACAGGAATTTATTTTCTTATCTTCCTTCTTTTAATGATCGCTATCAAGAGTTTGTTTAAAGGAGCTTATGCAGCGCTTTACCCAATTGTTTTATTGATAGCGGCACTCGGTTTTACAATTTTAGCTTCTTCACGATTTGTTCAAAAGAAACGATCACCATGACCCGTTGGTTTTTTATCTTGATCATACTTTCGTTAGCACAGGTTGCGTTTTATCATATTTCTATTCAATCCTTCCTGAGAATAGCTCCACGACTTTGGCTTGCGATGGTTACCGGCTTACTCGCTTCCGGATTCGTCTGGCGAGTATTTTTAGAAATTGGGATGGAACGTTGGCTAGCCGTTATCATTCCGTTTTTGGCTTACGTTTTGGGAGAGTTTTTCCCCTTTGCGTTTGATTACCCAAAAGATGAGATCGGTAGGAAACATCGATCAACTCCTTCATTGATCAGTTTTTCAGTGGTTTTTATTTCAATTGCTTGGTTCAGTGATGCATTATCCGCTTCTTTTTCTGAAGCTTATACCAAAACAATTTTATTGATCTCGGCGAGTATTCTTTTGACAATTTTGCTTGTCGGAACCCAGGAGCGACTTTTTTTATTGAATGTTCCAAAACAATTGGAAGGTTTTCCTATCTTGCTCATTGTCACAGCGTTGCTATGGATCAGTTTTTACGGGTTTGTTCTTATGTTTGACGCCGGCGGGTTTTTAATTCATTTTTAGGTGATTTTATTGAAGATTTTTTGATTTAGGCCGTTATGGTAATGTTGTAAAGACCTCTTTTGAGAATAGAGATGAACATACGAGAAATTATCCAACAAGCATATAACAAAGGTGCATCCGATATTCATTTGGAAGTCGGACGTCCCGTGACGTTTCGTATTCACGGAGAACTTGTATCCATTGATCAAAAGCCACTTTCTCCAGAACAAACAGAAGCGTACATGCGGGAAATCACAGATGATTCCCACAGGCAGAAAATTGATCGAGTTGGCGGTGTTGATTTTGGTTTCGCTTATGAGACGGTAGCGCGGCTTCGCGTTTCAGCATTTCGTCAAAAAGGCGCTTATGGTTTGGTTCTCAGAATTCTCCCGTCCAAGTTTTTTGATTTTCAGACAATCGGTCTTTCAGATAAAGTGGTTGAACTTTTGAATGCACCGCGAGGCTTGATTCTTGTGACAGGGCCGACTGGAAGCGGTAAATCAACGACGCTTGCAACCATGATCGATTACATCAACACCAATCACCCCGTTCACATCATCACCGTTGAAGACCCCATCGAATACGCGCACGACCATAAGAAAGGTATTGTGATCCAGCGCGAAGTTGGGGCAGACGTGCCGTCATTTTCTGAAGCGGTGATCAAATCCCTTCGCCAAGATCCAGACGTCATTCTGATTGGTGAAATGCGAGACCTTGCGACGATGGAAGCAGCAATTACGGCTGCCGAAACAGGACACCTCGTTTTTGGAACGCTTCATACAACCGGCGCAGCCAGGACAGTTGACCGCATCATCGACGTTTTCCCGTCCCATCAACAAGCGCAAATCCGAACACAACTCTCTGTTACGTTGGTTGCCGTAATTTCACAAGTGTTAGTTCCTCGGATTGACCAGCAAGGCCGCGTGGCAGCATTCGAAGTTATGATTCAAACGCCCGCCATCTCTAACCTAATTCGAGAAGGTAAAACCTTTCAGATTTTTTCTGAGCTCCAAACCGGGGTGAAGCATGGAATGCGTACGCTCGACAGCCACTTGCTCGAGTTATATGCCAAAGGAATTATCAGTTATGATGCAGCCCTGGAAGTGGCTTATGACGTCAACCAGTTTACGCAACAGGCCTCCAAAGCGACTTTAACTGGACATGCAGGGGCTACCTTGTCACACAAAAAGCGGTAAGAGTGCTCATAAAATAATACTTGCAATGCATTTTGAAAATTTGTACACTACCCCCGTTTGTTGAAGTGACCTTGTGGTTGGGAGGTCAGAAGTCCCCGAAAATAAAGTGAGGGACTTACATCCTATCAAGTTTCCCATCATGTTATTTCCAAATTTCTTAAGTACCGGGGAGGAGTTCCTGACAAGCGTAGTACATGTAGATTGGAAGTTTTCAGCATCTAAGTA
>JACQQN010000158.1 GCA_016206995.1 Candidatus Omnitrophota bacterium
AATAGGTTAGGAGCTCCAGGTTTTACAACAGAACATGTGAAACAACTTTACCAATTGAATCAGCTTTTGCGCGGAGAAATGACATTTCCCATGGTGACTGCGCTCAGAAATTTGATTGGGTTGAGAAGTTTAGTTGAACAACCCCAGCTTCTTATTTTGCAAGTACTTCTCAAAGGCGTCCAAAAGTCCCGCATACTTGCGGGCATGCTTTCTATTGATACTATGTTTAGCCAATATTCCCAGCGCCTGCGGGAATTGGCGCCGAATGATTCAGAAGAGGTTAGATTGGTCCATGAAATTAGTAAGTTTTTACCCCCGCAGCCTGCAAGAATTCCCCGTAATCAAGCGCCTGATGTTGATGAATATGATTCCAAGCCGCGGTCGAGTCCAATCACTTCGGGGTCTGAACTAAGTTTATCAAGCTCAAAGAGCGAACTTCGCATGGAAGCATCTCAAGCTTTGGATCGGGTGTTAGAGAAAATTGCAGAAGCAAACAAAGCAATTTCAACGCTTGATGGAAACGTTCAAGCAGGCCAGCTCGCAGGCGTGAAAAAGGTTATTGCAGAACTTTCCACAACAGTCCAGGAACTCAAAACAAAAATTGGACAGAATGTTGCGTGGAGTGAAATTGTGGTCATCGCAACAAAATTTGCTCACATCCTTCGAGGGTTAAAAAGTATCACTGACGCTTCGTTGAAGGAACTTGTGAAACCCATCGAAACTCATGTTCATGAGGCTGTCGTGCTTCTTGGCAAGATTCAAATGCAAATAGCGCCAAATCAGCCAGACCAAGTGTTTGGCGGAAATGCTTCAGAGGAGTTTCCGAGTGAGCAAGCAGCCTACACGATAAGGTTTAATCCTGAGCGACTTGTATTTCGAAACATAGAGCAACTGAATGGTGATGTTACCGCCTCAGTTTTAGAAGAAAGAATTAAAGGTGCGATTTTGGATTTGGTTGTGAGGCACAAGAAAATTTCTACGTTAGAGATAGAGGTAAGTGATGGAAAAGGAGGGAAAAAGACGGCTAAATTTGATATTGATCTAAAAGGTAAAGAAGCAGTTGGTGAACCCATCTCAGTTGCCGTCAAATATTCTGGAATTGGTATTCTGAATGCTCAAGCCTTCGTTACGAGATCTGAATTACGTGCAGGTGCGCAAAATGTTAATGAAACGGCTCAACAGACTCAAGCGTTGGAACCGCTCACCCGGGAAGTGCTTGCTCAACTACTTGCTGAAACTTTTAAACGCACTAAGAAATATGGATTTCAGGTAAAAAGCCCAGGCTTCGATCAAGAAGCAACGAATCCTCTTGTTGTAGTGGTTACAGTAAATCTCCCATGGGAAAAAGCAACCTACCAAGAAGCGGACGGTTCGCCCGGTAAGCGTGAGCTCAACTTGCTTGATCAATTCGCAAGCCAACTTCAAGCAGCGCTTGCAGAACGTTTCAGTCATTATGAAATACATCTCACAAAAGGTAAGAGGGTTGATGGTTCCGCGAAACTTAATTTTGTCCAGCTTCATCTTTTTAACAAGTCAAAACTTGAAGCCGCAAAATCTGAACTGCGCCAAATTGAAGATGTCAATGTCGGTCGAAACGGTGTGATTACTGTTCAATTTTCAAGCAACGCGAAACAAGAAGTAAAACCCGATCAATTGGAAGCAACGCTCCGGAAAGGGGGGGTGACAAGAATTTCTCCGCTGACCACTTCTGCTGACAATTGGGCCAAGCTTCGAATCCGATTTGCGGACGGGCGAGAAAAAGAAATTTCGTTTGAACGTTCAGAGCTTCGGATATCCAATCCAGCGGAATGGAGAAATGAAAAACCAAAAGCACAGATTCCCGACGTTGAAATCAGCCGAAGCCGAGACGGAAGAAGATCTTTGACCGTCGAGGAAATAAGGGCCTTTAATGCCATGTCTGAAAATCTGGTTGAAGAAAAAGCTCAGAAGGGAATTGGAGCCATTGTCGATCATGTGATTGCACAATCTGCTGAGCTACCGGCTGATACCCGTCAAAATTTCTTGCGTCTATTGCTACCTGCTCGGTTTCAATCAACAGAAACCACTCAGGATGTGGGATTTATTTTTACAACAGAATTTGCTTCCGATTACCTCCCGTTTATTCCAGCGATTGCCCAAAATTTGGGCAAGCCCTTTTCTTTTGTCATTCCGCGCCATTTGAGCTATCTCTATCAAGAGATCCTCAAAATTCAGCGGGAGATGTCTTTACTGGGTATCAAATTTCACATTGCGGAAGATTATGATCAAGCGAAAGCCTATCTGAAGCAATTTGACAAAGAGCAAGTGGATGAACAATTTTCTTTTCAAATCTTTGCCGTCGGATCCAAGCATGATGCGGGGTTACGCGGACTTCTTTTTGAAAATTACATCATTGGTAATTTAAAAGACCTTGTCATCATCCAAAACGTGGGGGAACTTTCCCGCTTTTTTGATTTTATTTCCCACGAACTCATCGCGCAATATTACGGATACCGCAAAGTTGCAATTGCGGCGTAAACCAAAAAGCTTTCTTCTCGAGGTTTATGAGGAAAAGATGTATTGTCAAAATTTTGATGGTGGTCGCTTGCTTCAGCGTTTTTCTCCCGACGCTGCCGC
The DNA here is from genome assembly GCA_016206995.1 of Candidatus Omnitrophota bacterium. Classification (GTDB taxonomy): domain Bacteria; phylum Omnitrophota; class Omnitrophia; order Omnitrophales; family Abzuiibacteriaceae; genus JACQQN01. Next base: position 2,617 of record JACQQN010000158.1, read on the forward strand.
AACTCCTTTCTGCCGAGAGTTCAAAAGTCAATCTTCCACCTGAATACGCAAATGTCAAGATTCCGCCTGAACATGGCCGGATTACGGAATACCATCATGGTTCGAAACCATTCACTATTTTTTACGTCCAAGATGCACACGTCAACATTGCCGCACAAAAAAGCATCGCGAAAATTGTCGAGCTTCTTCATTTAAAAAGAGATATCCGGCTTATTCTTGTTGAGGGCGGCATTGGAGATGTGAGCCTCACCGAATACCGCGTGGGCCCCAAAGAAAAGCGGATTGAAATTTCAGAACAGCTTCTTAAAGAAGGGAAAATCTCAGGCGAAGAATATCTCAATTTTATCGAAGATTACCCCATTCTCCTTTGGGGAATTGAAAGCCAGGTGCTTTACGATGAAAACCTGATTGCGTTTACCAAAGTGGAACCTTTAATTCCAAAAGTGACGGACAAGTTGAATGAAATTGATGCTGCCATCCGATCTTTAAAGCCGGCGCTTTATCCCAAAGCGTATTTTGATTTTGAAAGTGAGTTGGAAACGCTGGTCGCAAAAAATGATCTTTCTGGAGAAGCAAAACTCCTTCTTGCAGGAGCTCGTAAGAAACAAATTTCAGTTGCGGATTATCCCAACCTTGACATTTTGTCAAAATTGATTGAGCTCGAAGGTGGCGCTGATTTTGAGCGCGTCGATTATGAGCGAACACAGCTGGTCGCGAAACTTCAGAGAAGCGTTCCTACAAAAAAACTTCAGGAAGTGCTTCAGTTTGAGAAAACAATCGAAAAAGATGCTTTAAAGCGCGCTGATTTTTACGAAAAACTGATCCAGTTCGCTGAAGAAAATAAAGTGGACACCAAACCATTTCCTGCGCTCCGCTCCGCCGTTCCTTATTTAAGGGAGCAAGATAAAATCAATTCCATTGTATTTTTCAAAGAAAAAGAGCGTCTCGGAGAAGAAATTGCGGCGAGTTTTCTGACAAGCCCCGATGCGAAAAAGCTTTACCAGTATTCAAAAGACCTTTGGATTTTACGCCAGCTGGTCAAACTGGAACTTTTGCCGGAAGATTACCAAACGTACCTGGAGCATCATGATCGATTTCTCGTTGCAAAATGGGCTCCATTTTTAATGGAACAAGCAAAGCAATCAGGGAAATCTGTTTCTCTACCAAAGGAGCTTGAAAAACTTGATGAAACGATTGATTCCTTTCAGAATTTTTACCGAATTGCTAATATTCGTGACCAAGCGCTTGTTGAAAATCTCACCGAAAAAATTAAGACCGACCGGGAACCCGAAGCCGTTTTGATTGCAGGTGGTTTTCATAAGGACCGGCTCATCCGAAAACTTCTCCGGATTGGTTTTAATGTCGTTGTCATTTCTCCGAATGTTGATATCAATCAAGGCCAGGAACTTTACCGCCGCATGCTCAAGGAAAAATGGGAAAACGGCCGGTGGTACATTAAAGGGGAAGGCAAACAGCGCTCCTCGTGAAGCGCGTTAATAGGTCACCAAAGCACCAGTCACCAAGTTGCTAGTGCCATTGTGCAATATAAATAAAATGAAGCGAAAACAATTGCGATTACAAAATTACGATTATTCAATACCCGGTTATTATTTCATAACCATCTGCACAAATAACCGTCAACATGTTTTCGGGAAGGTGATAGTAGGGGCTGGCCCCTCCGCCAGCCCGAGAATAGTGTTGAATGAAATCGGATTGGTGGTGAAATCGATTTGGGAACAATTGCCCGATTGTTATGACGGTGTCGCAATTGACGAATTTGTTGTCATGCCGAATCATGTTCATGGGATTCTTACATTGACCGCAACCGGCGGGCGGCCGCAGGGGGCCGCCCCTACCATCGATTTGCCATCCGTTGTTCATCGGTTCAAATCGTTGACCGCTGCCCGATATCATAAAATCATGAAACAAAATCATTCATCATCGTCGAACAAATTATGGCAACGCAATTATTACGAACGTATCATCCGAAACGAAAACGAATTAAATGAAATCCGTCAATACATTCTGGATAATCCTATCAAATGGGAGGAAGATCCAGAAAATGTTATGGTCAATAAAGACGTCGCGCTGGTGACGGGTGACTTGTGACTAGTGGCTTCCGCATTTTTATAAAATTAACAACGTTTCTACTCCTCATCACTTTTACAACATCCAGCTCCCTCGGGTACTCAGACATTCCGCAAACACTCTTTTCCGCACGTCACTCTGATACACTCAGGCCCGGTGCGCTAGAAGCAGATCCACAAATTGAAGCAAGACTTAGAAATGCGCTTGGCCTTCCCAATCAAACCACAGAACGGATTCCACTTGTTCCCGCGCGTCAAATCAAAAGTTTTGGATTGAGCGAGCGCTCAGAGCTCCGGAACCAAATGGTTCAAAAGCCAGGACAGTCGTTTACCCGCGAAGGCCAACTTTTGAATGCAAAAGTCCGGGGTCTTACTGAAAAGCGATTGGGAATTATTTTACATTTATTAATTGCCGTACCCATTCTTATCGTTCATTTTGTTTTCGATTTTTTTGGAGGATTGGTTCGACAAGTGATTCGTGATCGCAAAACACCCAAGATTCAGAAGGCAATTAAAAAGATATTTCACTCGGCCCGTTATCGAAATTTCTTTGAAATGGTTGATCGTAACGGCTATTTAGAAATCCGGGAACTAAACAGAAATTATCCCATGCTGTACCGAATTTACTTTAATTCCGCCGGGGATATAAAAATTCTTTTGTTTCATGGAAAAGAAATTTTGGGTTCCGACGCCAAACCGTAAATGATCTATCAGTTTTCGGCGAAAGGAGTTTCTATTGTTGCAATAGAAGATGGGAGCGAAACAGCCATTTTTTCATGGAGTGGTTCTAACCCATTCGTCACGATTTTTCCCGGTAATCTCGCAGACGACATGCATCCATTTATCATTGTACAAGACTCATTTTTTATTGCGTGGCGAGAGAGCCCGGGTTTTCAAGATTTAGTTGACGAACACCACCAGCAACCACAGTTTGCTTTTCGTCTTGCGCCGGATGCTTTATTGAATCAACAAAGAGAACCTTTCTATATTGATCCTTACAATGAAGACGAG
>JACQQN010000151.1 GCA_016206995.1 Candidatus Omnitrophota bacterium
ATTGGTGGTAGCGCTAACATGCTTGCGATTCGCGATGCCATTCAAGTTCCAGATTCAGTTTTTCTTCCAATGGTGATCGTGGATGTTGTGGTGGCATATTCTTGGATGTCTATTCTTTTATTGGGAGCAGGGAAGCAGCAAGCGTTTGATCGTTGGATTCGCGCAGATCTCAATTTAGTTAAGCAATTAAAAACAAGTGTCGTTCCCTTACAAAGTCAACCATCTCGTCTATTAGATTATTGGAGCTATACCGCCATTTCGGCTGTAGCACTTATTTTTTCTTACGTGCTTTCTCGAATGATTCCAGCGGCACCTGGCTTTAGCAATCAAACTTGGATGATTCTTCTTGTAACACTTTTTGCGTTATTTGCTTCGAATGTAACATTACTGAAACGTGTAGCACTCAGATGGTCGGGCGGTGCTTACTTTTTACTTTTTCTGGTGCTTGCATCTGTTGGCGCAAAAGGAAATTTAAAAGAATTTACGTCAGCACCTCTTTTAATCGGTCTTGGATTTTTTGTGATTTTAATTCACACGGGTTTTTTATTGATTGCAGCACGATGGTTGCGTACGCCTCTTGGATTAGTTGCTGTCGCAAGCCAAGCGAACATCGGTGGTCCCGTTTCTGCTCCAATCGTTGGGGCCACTTATGCGCCATCGCTTGCTTCCGTAGGAGTTCTGCTTGGTATTTTTGGAAATATCATTGGGACATTCGCTGGCTTATTGTGCGCGATTCTTTGCCGTTGGGTTGTTGGCGGGTGAACGCTAAGTGAAAACCCCGTAGTTTTTTTGCTTTTTAAAGGGTATAATTTTGCTTTATTTATATTGGGAAAAGTGCCGAAGGAGGGACTTGAACCCACACGGTGTTTGAGCACCACTGGATTTTGAGTCCAGCGCGTCTGCCAGTTCCGCCACTTCGGCTTGTTTAATTATGGTAGGCATTTAACTTTAAACGGCCAATAGTATAGCAAAGTGAAATCTTTAATGCCACAATGACATCTCATCATCCTTACCCATTCGATCAAATCGAGCCGAAGTGGCAAAAGTATTGGCTCGATAAAAAGAGCTTCAAAACACCCGACCCTGGTGAGCCGGGCAGCGAAAAGAAAAAGTTCTACATCCTCGACATGTTTCCGTATCCTTCGGGCGCAGGCCTTCATGTCGGCCATCCGGAGGGTTATACCGCAACCGACATCCTCGTTCGTTACAAAAGAATGCGAGGGTTTAATGTGCTTCATCCAATGGGTTGGGACGCATTTGGTCTTCCTGCCGAGCAGCACGCCATTGAAACTGGAACGCATCCCGCAGAAACGACAAAAAAAAATATCGGAAAATTTAGAAATCAAATCCAAAAGTTGGGTTTCAGTTACGACTGGGACCGCGAGGTCGATACAACGGATCCAAAATATTATCGCTGGACTCAGTGGATTTTCCTCAAACTTTACGAAAAAGGTCTTGCCTATGAAGCAGAAGTTCCCGTGAATTGGTGTCCGGCGCTTGGGACAGTGCTTGCCAATGAGGAAGTGATTGACGGTAAAAGCGAGCGCGGAGGGCACCCTGTGATTCGAAAACCCATGCGGCAATGGGTTTTAAAAATTACGGCTTATGCAGACCGGCTTCTTGAAGATTTGAAAGAATTGGATTGGCCTGAGCCCATTAAGGAAATGCAGCGGAATTGGATTGGGAAATCTGTCGGTGCTGAAGTTGATTTTAAAATTTCCCTCACCCAACCCTCTCCCTTGAAGGGAGAGGGAAAAGGTGAGGGTGTGATTCGCGTGTTTACAACGCGGCCAGATACGCTTTTTGGTGCAACCTATATGGTGCTTTCTCCGGAACATTCTTTGGTCGAGAAGATTACAACGCGCGAACAAAAGAAAATGGTTCAAGATTACATTTCCGCCGCTACAAAAAAGTCCGACCTTGAACGAACGGACCTCGCAAAAGAAAAAACAGGAGTTTTTACCGGGGCGCATGCCGTGAATCCGGTGAACCAAAAGAAAATTCCAATTTGGATTGCCGATTACGTTCTCGCCAGTTACGGAACCGGTGCCATTATGGCAGTTCCGGCTCACGATGAACGGGATTATGAATTTGCAAAGAAATTTAAACTTCCAATTGTGGAGGTAATACAAAATCCTGCTAATGTAAGGGCGACCCCCAGTGGTCGCCCGTCGAACATCGGGCAGGCACAGGGGCCTGCCCCTACCATTGAGAAGGCCTATACCGGTATTGGAACATGTATCAATTCCACCACTCCGGATAATTCATTTTCAATTGATCGAATGAAAAGTGACGAAGCGATTATCAAAATCACGAATTGGCTTGAGAAAAAAAGCATCGGAAAGAAATCAATTCAATACAAACTGCGAGATTGGCTTTTCTCAAGACAAAGATATTGGGGAGAACCGATTCCGATTATTGAATGTCCTAATTGCGGATTTTTACCTTTAAGAGAAGATGAGTTACCCCTTAAACTTCCTGAAATATTTGATTTTAAACCCACAGGAAGTTCAGAGCCGCCTTTGGCTAAAGTATTAAACTGGGTTAATGTGACTTGCTCTAAATGTGGTGGGCGTGCAGTTCGTGAAACAAACACGATGCCGCAGTGGGCGGGTTCGTGTTGGTATTATCTTCGCTATATTGATCCAAGAAATGACAAGAAACTTATAGATCAGAAGAAAGAAAAATATTGGATGCCGGTAGATCTTTATGTTGGCGGGGCAGAGCACGCGGTCCTACATCTTCTCTATGCCCGTTTTTGGCATAAAGTGCTTTACGATTTGGGAGTTGTTTCAACTAAAGAACCATTTCAAAGATTGGTGAATCAAGGAATGATTCTCGGAGAAGATGGCCAGAAAATGTCCAAATCACGTGGAAATGTTGTCAATCCAGATGATGTGATTCAAGAATATGGGGCAGACAGCATGCGGCTTTATGAAATGTTTATGGGCCCGCTTGAAATGGTAAAACCTTGGTCAACGCGTGGCGTGGAAGGCGTTTCCCGATTTTTAGCTCGTGTGTGGAGATTATTTGTGGATGACGGTGGAAATTTGAAAAAATCAATCGTTGATGACCAAAACGTAGGGGCGACCCCCCGTGGTCGCCCGAGTATTGGGCAGGCGCAGGGGCCTGCCCCTACCAATGATATGTTGTGGCTTTTGCATCAAACCATCAAGAAGGTAACTGATGATTTAGAGGGCATGCGTTTTAACACAGCAATTTCTGCTTTGATGATTTTTGTAAATGAGATGATGAAAATAAAAGAACAAAGCAAATCCATTTTGGAAATGTTTGCCCTTTTATTGTCGCCCTTTGCGCCCCATCTTGCTGAAGAATTATGGGAGAAATTAGGCCATGACAAAACGCTTGCTTATGAGCCTTGGCCTTCTTATGATAACAAGTATCTGGTGGAAAATGAGGTGGAAATTGCTATTCAGGTGTTGGGTAAAATTAAAACCCGCCTGGTTGTACCCATTGGGATTTCTGAAACCGAGTTGCAAACTCGTGTGATGGCAAATGCCAACATCAAGCCATGGGTTGAGGGGAAAGCCGTCAAGAAAGTTATTATTGTTCCTGGCCGATTGGTCAATATTATTGTTTAGATTGTTGAGTTGTAGTCGCGCGTACGCAACCTTCATTTAAGGATTTATGCGGCAAATTACGATTAAACAAAAGCAAATTACCGTCGGAAAGAAAAAAATTTCTTTAGTGAGCGGAGAAGTACATTATTGGCGGTTGAATCCCGCTTATTGGAAAACGATTCTCGAAAAAGTAAGGGAGATGGGGTTAGACATCATTTCCACCTATGTTCCCTGGGATTACCATGAATACAAGCGCGGGAAATTTGATTTTACGGGAAAGACAGATGAAACTCGCGACCTGAGAGGTTTTTTAGAGTTGACCCGCCGCATGGGATTTTGGCTTGTCATTCGACCTGGTCCTTACATTTACAGCGAGTGGCCCAATGATGGCATTCCTTCTTACGCTTATATATATCACCGGCTTCATCCCCAGTTTCTAACTTACGCAGAGAATTATTTAAAGCATGCCATTAAAATTATCAAACCTTTTCTAGCTTCCCGAAAAAATGGACATATTATTTTGCTTCAAGCAGACAATGAAATCGATCCTTGGCCTGATGTGTTTGGCGACCAATATGGTTTAGGCCGCAAGCCAGGTCTTTTTCAGGAGTTTTTGCGGAAGCGATACAATTATGATCTTGATTTGTTGAATCGTTCCTGGGGAACGGAATACAAGAATTTTGAAGAAGCCGGCCCATTTATTGCCCAGATGACAAAAAACGAGAGAGGGCTTTTGCTAAAAGGCGACCGGGAACTTAAGCGAAATCTAGATTATTTTCACTTTAAATATTTCTATTCATCCGAATGCGCAAAATGGAATGTCGCTACTTTTAAAAAATTAGGAATTGATATCCCCATTTACCTCAATCTTTACCCATTCTTTTATGCGCACGACTG
>JACQQN010000152.1 GCA_016206995.1 Candidatus Omnitrophota bacterium
GGCGGCCAAATAACGCAGCCACAACCTCATCTCCATCGCTCTGAGTTGCGGGGTGAAGAATGGATTGAGCATGACAGATTGAGAGAAGCGGGTGACCACGCAGTCGTTGCTTTAAAAGATTTTCCAGTGATGCTCGGTTTTGCAAGCTCCGCTATTTTAGCCGCCAGTAACTTAATAAAAATTCCCACCATTCGCTTGATACAAGTTAGGTCTCTTTTGTATCGGATCGTACCTTACCCTGATCGTCTCTCTCGTTTTTCAATTCTGATGTTCAGTGGAGGGGATTTCCGTCCTCACGCTTCTGTCGAATTGAGTGGATTAGGAGATAAAAAACCTGCAGTGATTGACAAGTTCTTTAGCCTGCGATTTTTCATGGCCCCATTGATTTCCATCTCAGAAGATGAGGTTCACACCGTTTTCCAAGGGAAGAGAACCGAAAGAGCACCGCTCGATATCCTTGAAATCACAAGGGAAATTTCACCCGCGGTACACAGTGATGAACTAAGTGTTTTTATCCCAAAACGTTCTGAATTGAGGAGTCAAAAGAATACCATTTCACATGCGCTTTTGGAAGAGTGGATTCGAGGAATTCCAAGAATTTCTGATGACCTAAATCAGTTTGAAGCGAAGACAAGAGCTTTTCTATCCGTCATTCAGAAAATTGGTAAATCAAGAGAAGAATTAAAAACAAATCCCCCACATTTGGAAACGTCAGAGAAAGATATTTGGGACGCAGCCAATGAAAACGGGCACCCATTAGAAACCTATTATCATCAAGGAGGCCGGAACCTTAGTAAAACGCCGCTCCGCCGAAGCTCGGAACTTTCCGTTATGATTGCAAACACTCTTGAAGCAATGGGAGAAGCGGGGCGTGAAGCGTCCGTTCAGAAGATTGTCCAAAAAACATCAACCAGTCATGATGGAAACAATCATCCACCAAACAATGAGTCAATCACCAGTTTTAAGGACGATGAGAAATCAAGCGGACCAGGCGAACAGCTCGAGCCGGAAACCAAACAATCAGCTGATTCTGATAGTAGCGATAGAGGAGCTCGTGCTATTGCCCGAAGTTTGTTTAAAGCTGGATTAAATCCTGATGAGGTAGAAGAGTTAATTTATGAAACATCTGAAGGTGATTCTAGAGTTTCACCCGAACTGATCGATTTGCTAAGGAACAAGAGGGGTCTTGCAAGAGACGCGCTGGATGTCTTTGAGAGTGCTTATGACGATTGGCGCGCTCAAGCGGAAGCAAAAGCAAAAGAAGCCGCGGAACAAGCGAAAAAAGAAAAAGAAACAGAAGAAGCAAAGAAAGCAAGTCAAACCGCCGAAGCCGACTCAGAAAAAACCGCCGCGCCTGTTTCCTCGGGAACCGCAGAAGTCCGCTCCGAATTGCGGATGGGTTTGTATGAACGAGCGAAGCAGGCGCTTTTTGGCAACGAGATTAAGTTGAGAGGTGGTAAAAACCAGGTCCGAAGAGTTTTTAAAGGCACGACAATGAAATTTGAAACCATCAATTTTGACGACGCGGCTTATTCGCTCAGATTCCGTTGGGATACAGAAGCGGAGCTGAATGCCAGGATTGCTAATGCGCAGTCACATTTCGGGGGAATGATTAATGGTATGTTGGGTGAGATTGGAGAAAGCGATGATGAATCATATCGAATTTTGTCAAAGATTAGGGACGAAGTTCTCCGAGAGATAGAAAATGAAAAGAAAGAAGCAGCATTTTTCTTTGAAGGGCTGATCGAGGAACAAATTGAAAGATTAAGTTCCAGATGGGACAAAAAGCCGGCCGAACGATTGAAAATCCACGCGGACAACATTCGCAAGAGAATGAACGGCGAATTGTCAGATGAAGGCGTTCAAAAAGAGATCGAGCTCTTCAAATCCATGGCGGCCGTGATCGCTTCAAGCTACCGAGCAAGAATTCATGAGTTCGAGATGTCAGGTCAAAATGACGAAGCAGACGCTTTAGAGTCAACGCTTGGGTTCTTTACGGGTATTAATGAATTTGGGGGGTTAAGCCAAGCTATTGTGGATCTGGTTCGTAGTAAGAAGATGAGCGCCAAAGACGTTCTCGTAAAATATGCCATCACAGAAGTTGAAAAAATGTTGCCCGCCGCACTCAAGTTAGAGGCAAAAGCAAGAGAATTAGAAGCAGGCGCAAAAAGATTGAAATTGGAGGGGCAAGAAACAGAAGCACAAGAGAAACTGGCGGAAGCACAAACAAAAAGACAAGAGATAGAAAAAAATTTCAAGGTAGATGGTGAGTCAGCCCCACAGCTTTCATGGTGGACTTTACAAATGCGGATAGGAGTTGATGACTCAATTCCATCAAAAGTTGGTGGCAATCAACAAGCCTTTGTGCAATGGCGAGAAATACTCTTAATGCTTAAGCGTGTAACTGCATGCGCGAGATATGGCGAGAAGTTTATTGGAACCCATGAACAAGTAATTCAAAAAGCTAGATCACAGGCCCGTTTATTCTCATCTCAATTAAAGGAAGCGCGCAAGAAAGCTGCTGCGAGGACTGTTTTTGAAGAACTCCCACCTCAATTCTCGATGCCTCATTTTCTCGATCAGCTTGTAACAGATGTTAAGGAAATGATTATGAAGCAACATAGATATGCGGATCTAGCTTTTCAGCTTGCAGCGGCAAGAATTGTGGATCAAATCAATCGGGCAATAGAAGCGCTTCCCGCTCAAGATTCAAAGAAACAAAAACAAGCATTTGAGCGTCTCCGGGAAATATTTCAAGATTTTGTTATCCGGTTGAGTGTCCCCCTTGCAAAAAAGATTGCGCCGCAAGAACAGTTCAGCCAAGCATCGGATTTAATTGTCGCCGCGAACGAAATGTCGATACAGGATTTGATAGATCTGCAAGCCGCTTACCCAAATCTTCGCGCAATAGTTACTAAAATCGGAGGGTCTACAGAACACTGGGCGATTTACGCGAGCGGTCATGGAGTTTTAACGCTAACGTCTCCGCAAAACGAAAAAGGAAATTTTGATCATATTGAATCTGGGAAAGAAGCTTATATTGATGGAGAAGATGGAGTTTTTGTCCAAAATCCAACCGAGAGAGAACGAGAAGATTTGGAAGAAAAAATTATTCTTGAAGATGCCTTTCGTGAACTAGCCATCGAAAAAGCAAAAGAAGCTCGCGGCAAAATATTACCGGTACAAGTGAGCGGAAGCGCCGACCGGAAAATGCAAGTTGAAGCATTGGAGCCAATTGCAGATCGAATCGGCCTCTTCCGGACGGAATTTGGGGTACGAGCTGATCTTAACGAGGTTTCCATGGATAAAAGTCTCAAAAAGTATGAGAAAAAGCTCACCAATCAGATTTTTGATTACATCAAACGTTTTCCAAACGGAGTGGTTGTGAGAACTTTTGATCGGAAGGGTGACAAGGAAATTTTCGGCATACAAGTAGGTTCTAGAGAGCAAGGATTCAAGTTTTACTTTGATCCAAAAGATGTCACCGGCAATAAACTTCTGCGCACTCAAATGCGCGCCATTATCCGAGCCCACTTAAGGGCAAAACGGCATCATTTTCGGGGTGTCGTCGAAATACTTATTCCGATGATTGAAACAGAAGATGATGTTAGAGATAAGCTTCGTCCAGTTTGGCAAGAGGTCTTAGCTGAGTTTGAAAAAATGCCTAAGGCCAAGCGGGCCATTCCAATTAGCTTTATGTTGGAAACGAAGGGAGCCTTGAACAATCGCGCACCTATTATGAATAAAGAATACTTGGATTCTATGTCGGTAGGAACCAATGACTTAATTCAAGAACTCTTTGGGATAAATCGGGCAAAAGGTAGTGATGTTACCATGAAGCTTTACCCAAGAATTATGAAAGCGACAGAGCAAATTGTGGAAACCGCAAAGGAAAAAGGAATCAAAATAAGAATTTGTGGAGAGCTAGCAGGATGGAGGCGGTTTGCTTTATTTTCGATTTACTTGGCACGTGAATATGGCATTCAAATTCAATTAGTAGCGCAGCCAGCAGTCGTTGCCCAACTCAAACTTTTGATCGACTTCGCGGCTTCTAACGCCTATGAAGAAATTAAAAAATTATTCAAGAATTATGAGGATTACCTTGTGCGAGATGATGAGGGTGAAGAGCTCAGCGAAGAAGCGGAAAAAGAATGGCGCAAAGAAGAAGAAAAAAATCGCGCTGCTGCGTTTGACGTGCTGGTGAAGGCAAAAGTGAAAGAGCTTGAAGACCGGATTCGTGGGACAGATGACTTCAAGAAAAAAGAGGCCGAGGTTAGGCGGAGACGTGCAGAAGCAATGGAAAGCACCCAAGGACGTTCTGAGTTGCGCTCAAGCCGATTGGGCTTGAGCACTGTCCCGACTACCACTGATTTTTTAAATAGGAAAGTCGGGATGGGCGCGACATCCGACCCATATTCAACAAATTCAGCTTTAGAAGAAATCGCGCCCACTCAGTCCTCGACGAAGCCAGTCGCTTCGAAGGCTGAGTTGCGGCAGGAGGGAAATGGTGAGAAGTTTGATTCCAAGAGGTTAACCGAGGTGAGGAATAGATTCGTTTATAAAAATTCTCTAACCGTTAGGGACTCAAGGACTTTTACTCTTATTTTTGAAGGGAAAGAAGAGCCAGAGATTGCCACGGTTCATGTGTTCTGGCAGCACAATCGGGTAAAAGTACGTTTACAGTCTGACTCCATTACGGGATTACGGATAGGTTGGTACGGGAAAAGCGATAAGGCTGAAATCGCACAAAAGATAGACGGCGTTTTAAGAAGCGACAAGAAAACTTTTGAATTGCGACTTTCCCAGGGTGGCGAGAATTCGTTTTTGCTTGTAAGACGCGGGGAGCGGAACGGATTTCAAGTCATTGGCGAAATCAAAGTATTAGGTTTTCGGGGAAAACCGGAACAGAAAGATCATGAAAAAGATCGTGAATATGATTTTCTCGTTCAAGCCGTGCGAGGAGGAAGAGTTTCTGAATCAGGCTTGGATCTCAAAGAACGTGTGTCGCGTGTTTTGACAATGGTTGAACATAAGCTTCGTAATGAACCAGGAGTTCATGCAGGTTTAGAGTGGATATCACAACCATCGAACCGCAAATCACTTTTAGAATCCGTTGTGGAGCGAGACGCGCGAGACGATTTCGCAAAATTTATTTTAAAAGAAATGGCAGGGGATCAAGAAAGAACGCCATTGGTTGATTTCCTTTTTGATTTCCGAAAAGTGGTAACAAAACTAATCGAAGAATCTTATAAGCAGCCCGCGCTTCGATTGATCGTTGAAGACGGATTGATTTTTTACCTTTCTCTTTTCCGGCGCTCCCTCCGTGAACTTAACCGCAAAAGCGAGTTATATGTGCAATTAACAGCGTGGCTGAACGAAATGCACGAGAAATATTTTACATATCATGCAGCCCGCGCAAAAACAATGTTGGATGAGCGTCAAAATGACACGGTACAAGGTTTGAGCAGAATTTTTCAGGCACTTCATAAAGCAGGAAGGCATTTGGATGGAATGAAAAATCTTGCGCGTTCCTATCGGTTTCAAAATGAAGAACACGACCTTGGAGATTTGTGGAGCAGGCTCGAATCGCATGCGTGGAAAGCAGCTGAAGATGAGAAAAATGCACGGAGAAAGAAAGCGCTACTTGAAATATGTCATATTGCAGAGCGGGAGCAGCAAAATCGTTACGATGAGGCAAGGAAACAAAAAGGACTACTTCCTCTCTACCTGACGATCAAAATGGTCACCTTTGCCGTTGCTAACCACAAATACATGGGGAGAGCTTTAAGTTGGCTTTATGAAGCAATTAATCCTCGTACCGTAACAAAGATTTCGGGCAGTCCCGAGATTGGTTTCTTAGAACCAAGAGTTGCCATGGCGCTTGCTTTATTGGGGATCGGAAATCAAGGCGTAATGATGACCGAACGATTTAAACGAGCTCGGAAATTGTACCTTGAAACGCGGGTTCGCGAACCCATCTTTCGTGTTTTTGAGGACGAGGTGCTTTCAAAGGATCAAACTAATCGGAATGGTAAAGTAATTCGCAAAGACTACGTCAATTCTTCAAGCAATCCAATGCCTGGATCCAACCTTTACGGAGCATCCCTTGTTGCTGAGGTTTTAAGAAAACTGACATCAGATTTTAGGAAAAATCCAGATTGGGATTCAGACCAAAGACTTACAGAAGTACTTAACGCCTACCAGCATCTTTTAGATTTTAATTTGGAAAAGCTTGTGCAAGATTTTGATCAAGCTTTAAAGCAGGCCAACGTTCAACAAAATTTCGATCAAGCTCTAGAACAAATCAATACTCAATTAGCTCGAGAAGATTTGGAAAAAGGAGAGCGTGAAATATACGAAATAGAAAAGAAGGCTTTAGAAAGAAAGCGTGAAATACACAAACAAGAAAAGAAAGCTTTAGAATTAGATGCTCCCTTGATTAATCATTACAGAGGCCTTTTAGCGCAAGGGAACGTTGAAGAAATAAGAAAACTTCATCCGTTCCCCGAACCCGACCCGCGCCTAGCTTTTCTTTTGCTTCTTTGGTCAGATGCTCTTAGAGAGCACGCATATTTGAACCGCACGATTGAACATTTGCTTATCAACGATGTTTTCGGTAAATTTCGCGATAGGAATGGAAAAATAACCGCTGAAAGTGTTAAGCGGATTTATCGCAGAAACAAATGGATAAGGGGATTGGCAGGCGCTCAGCAATTTATTTTTAATAACATCATGTTTGAAATCGGGTGGTTGAGAGCGGAAGATCGGATTCCGGGTTTTATTCCAACTGTCCAAAAAGCGATTGATAAAGAAAAGAAAGCTTACGGAAGAACTCCTGTTCTTGCATTAACCGACAGAGATTACCCATTGGAAAGAACAGGAGAAGCCGGACAGTTGCTTCAAGACCAATTTCGTGGGATGGCGGCCATTCTTCCATGGAAAAGCTTTCTTCAACCGGTGGGCGAAACCCAAATGATTTATCGCGGGGTGCAACAAGTTTTGCACGCAGCAGAAGCAGGAGAGCGCATTTTCAAAAAAGGCCCTCTCGTTCGAAAATACTCGCGAGCCAAACAAAAGTGGTTCGCACACACATTGGAACAAGTGATCCGCGCTATACGAGAAGAGGTTTTTCATAAGAACCAAACTACAAGCAAGAGCTTGTTAAACGAACATTTTTCCGAGGCTTCCCAAAAAGAAGGGGCTGTTGGTCAAGTGATGAAAGAACGATTGCAATCAATCGTAGATCGGGAAGTGATCAAAATAGCGCAAGCCATGTGGAGAACTGGGTTATCGAGAAAGCAGCTGCGCTCCCGCGACGTCAGAATGAGAGACAAAGAACAATTGTATATTGATGGGAAAAGAAAATTATTCCAAGAAATGCTCAGCCGATTCGCTCAAGAGCTTTCAACAGAAATCACCCCGGGTGAGCCTAATTTTGAAGGAATTCCAACGCCCATTGGTGAAAAATTCATGCAAGTTTTGCACCAGATCTATCCCGATATTCCTTTGATGGTTGATTTTCATATTACGTATTTAAACAGGCGGCCCGGTGAAACAAGAGCTCCTGTTCGGGTTGTTGGAACAACTAAGGCGTTAAGTTTGATTGGTCACATTAAGAAAATCAAGTTAGCTGATGGAAGGGAAGTGGAAGTTGAATATCATTCATGGGTTAAAGATTTGGAGAGGTTTCAACCAATTCATAGGCTTAGGCGTTCGTTGGAATTTGACCAGAACGTCCCCGCTCTTTTTGTGAATTTTGGATTGGACAATGTTAATCTGAAACCGCTTCCCCCAAGGACTTTTGCAGATGCTTTGGTGGGCGCTTGGCTCATTTCCAATTCCAACGTTGCCCCGAGAGATGCGGATCCGTTCAAATTTTATGACCGATTGTTAGATGCCAAATTAACTTTAGAGGGATCGCCAGGCCCATTCAATTACATGTATCAAATGATGGAAAGTTATTTAAATGAAGTGGTGAAAGCCGTTTTTACTTCGCATAATTCAGGAACTGTCACAGAATTAAGAACGCCGCCATCTTTAACGCCGCCTGGTGCGCAACCAAAACGCTCTGAATTGAGAATTGAGAAAGTTTCTGCGGAGCGAACTGCTGCCGATGCAAGTCTCTGGGAGCATGAAATTGGTTGGAGAGACCAAGACATCGCTCAACTTAAAGCAAAAAAACCACAACCAACCCAACACAAAACGATTATTTTAGGAAAAGATTTTGATTCGCCAAAGCTTGTCATTAAGCTTGACCGCAATTTAGAGGTACGTTCTCTTGATCATCGAGATGTTTTAATTCCGATTGATTCTGAAGCTGGCGAGATTTTACACGTGTTCTATTGGTCGCTTCCAGGCAGGCTTCGCCGGCGTCTTGAGTTAGATGGTTATCACTTCCAGTTAGAGAGGTTGGGGGATAGTAGAATAAAGTTAGTTAGTCACAATGTGAAGCGTGCAGACATACTGGGGAAATCTACGGCCATTCCCGCGCAATTTAAAGAAAAAGATGGCGAGACAGTTGAAATTATTGTCCAGCTTTCAGATCTTGTTAAAGTGAGAAAAAACTTTGAAGGATTCAAAACCCGCGTTCCGCTAGAAAGTCGATTGGCACCACGCCCCGCCCACCGCGCTGAGCTGCGACAAGCTTCGCCGTCACCAACCTTTCAATCTCACACTGGGCAAGAGCATCAGCCGCCTATCACCAGTCAAGCACGCCCAGAAAAAGAGGACGCTGCGTACAAACTAAAACCGGATTCATTTGTGTTGTTTAAAGATTTAGCAGTAGAACAAGCACCTGATATTCTTGCAGCACAAATCAAAACGCTCGTGGAAAAATCGAAACCGGACTTTCTAGCAGATGGGTCGTCGACACCTACGATTGTTGGCACCTTCGTTTTCCAAAATGAACAGACACTTCAAATGATTAGTTTTGCACCGCTTTTAGCTCAATATGAGAATGGCAAAATGGGCGGCGTGGGACATTTGATGCTTGCGTTTAGCTCTGGAGTTTTCGGTGACCACGACTTTGCGAGGGCGGATCGATTAGAACTAACTCGGCCCTATGGACGAATTATGCTCCGATTTAATGAACAAGGTAAAGTTTCCTATGTTGAAGTGACGCCCCAGAAAATAGACCTGGCCAAGCGGCGCCACTTGGCAGCTGATGAATTACATAA